>QNBQ01000115.1 GCA_003645735.1 Candidatus Poribacteria bacterium | reverse complement strand
TAGGGCTGGGGGCGACCTGGTTCAGCGAGCCGGTCAGCAGGCTGTTCCTGGCGCTCTTCCTGTTCGGGCTTATCAGGACGCTCAAAAGGGGAAGCCGGCTCTACCCGATCCTCTCGGGGTTTGCGCTCGGCTACGCGTTCAACACGAGGCCGCTTCCGGCCCTCGCCTTCGGGGTGTGTGGGGCCGCTCTGGCCATCTGGCATCTGATCCGCTCGCCGCGAAAAGCTTCGATCTTTAGATCAACGGCCCTCATCATCCCGCCCCTTCTGATCATGATCGGCCTGACCTTCGCCTGGAACTGGTATCTGACCGGCGATCCGCTCAAATCCACCCACAACGCCGCCCAGCCATACGATAAGCTCGGGTTCGGCAGGAGGTGCGAGGGATACGACCCCGACCTCGAAAACGCCTTCCTCTTCACGCCCAAATGGGCCTTGGAGAGGATATGGAGGCACACGATACCGTGCGTCAGCTTCAACGCGCTCGGCTGGGGGTATTACCGGCCTGACCTGTTCAGATCGCTCCGCCGCTGCGCCGAGTCGGTGGTGGTCGGCCTCGTCATAAAAAGCCCGGCTGACGGGGAGTGGGTCACGCTGAAGCTTTGGGGACACGGCGACGGGAGCGGACAGGTTCAGTTTCAGAGGAGGGGCGATGAGACCAGCCCCGGGCTGACCGGCAGGGCGCCGGGGTTCGAGGCCGAGGACGGCAAGGCCCACCTGTGGATGAGGTTGATAAAGGAGGGGGATCTCTTCAGGGGGATGTTCGCTTCGGAGGGCGGCGAGCCGATAGAGGTGGGGCCGACCCGCGTGAAGCTCTCGCCGCCGCTTGAGGTGGGGATATACGCCGGGGTCTGCACGCCGAGCGGGAGGATGAGGGTCGAGTTCGAGAGGTTCACGGTCAACAGGGCGTCGGAGGGGGATCTGGCCTCCGACGAGTTCGAAGGGGGCCTGAGGCCGGTATGGAGGTGGCACAGGGAGCCGCGAAAATGGGAGGTCTCGGGCGGCAGGCTGAAGCTTGAGGCGGAGCGGAGGGCGAACCTCTTCGTCGAGGACACCGCCTCGAGGCTCTACCAGCTCAGCCGGTCGGATCTGATCGACGTGGAGACGGAGTTCGAGGCCGATTGGCGCGACGATTCCCTCCTCCCCCTCCTCAGGGCCATCCCCCTCGGCCTGCCGATCGCCCTGATGTTAGCGCCCCTGATCCACCGCTCCAGACGCGGATACGACCTGTTCTTCCTCTCTCTCTTCCTCTCGACGCTCGCCCTCTACTCGTTCTTCTACTTCGAGGGGTCGACCTGGGGGTTCACCCCGGTCAGCGCCCGGTATTACGCCGAGCCCACGCTGCTGGGGATCATCCCGCTCATCGCCAGGGGCGTCTCGCTGATCGCCGGGCCGATCCGACGGATCGGCGGGAGGCTGAAGGGGGGATCGAAAGCCGTCTGGATAGCCCTGCTGGCGCTGATCGCGCTCGGCCTGATGGCCAACACCGTCCACACTTATATCTCCTTCGCCGAGCCTTTCAGGAACTGGAGCGACGTTTATCAAAAGCTTCCCAAGCTGGTGAGGGAGAGGGGACTGCATAACACGGTCGTTTTCATCCCCCGGACGAGGGACGCTCCCCTGGGCGATTACCCCTTCAAGCCGTTAGATGAGGCGGATATCGTTTACTTCAAGCTGGGGCCCTCCAAGGTCTGGAAGCTGATGAGCGGCGATTGGAGGGAGGTTTATCGGCGGTATTTCAGAGGTAGAAGGGCGTTCATGTATGAGGGCGGCGAGCTGAGGGAGCTGGACGTCACCTCCCTCTGAGCCTTATCC
The DNA here is from genome assembly GCA_003645735.1 of Candidatus Poribacteria bacterium. Classification (GTDB taxonomy): domain Bacteria; phylum Poribacteria; class WGA-4E; order B28-G17; family B28-G17; genus B28-G17. Next base: position 4,321 of record QNBQ01000115.1, on the reverse strand, counting down.
TTATCCTCTCCACGAACTCGCGGAACATCCTCCTCCTCTCCTCAGGCGAGGCCCTTTTGAATTTCTCCCTTATCTCGGGGGGTATCCTCTTGAAGATCCTCTTGGGGATAGGTGGTTCAGAACTCGGCCCCTTGAACTCCGGCGGAGGCGGCTTTTCGCCGGGCTTTTCGGGCTTGAACTCCCCTTTTCTCGGCCCACCCTTGGAGGGGCGCCCGCCGCCCGCCGACAGGAAGCCGATCCTGTCCTTGTCTATTTTGAGCTCGATCTCCTTGTCCCCCTCGACGAGCACAGCTCTCTTCTCCTCCACCTTCTTGAGCACCGCCCCGCCGACCTTCTCCCCCTCCTTGACGTAGAACGTCCTGCCGCCCAGGCTTATTATCGCCATGTCAGGCCCGCCCTTGACGATGACCGTCCCCAGCAGCTGATAAGAGGGCCTGGGAGGGTTGGGCTTCCACCCCAGCGGCCTGAACAGGTTGTTCTTGATGATGACCGCGTAGGGGTCGTCGTCCCCTTTCGAGGGCTTGACCGGCTGCGATGCGGCGATGAGGAGCGCCATCAGACAGAAGGCCAACGTCAACAGCGTGATCGCCGAACGCCTCATCCTTCCACCCCCGTTTCGGACGGGTCAAACTTTTTGACGGCTCGAAGGCTGCTGATGTTTAAAACCTCACCATCCTGATGCATCCCCTCGGGCAGACCTCGGCGCAGAGGCCGCACCCGTCGCACAGCTCCGGGTCGATCCACGCCTTTCCCCCTCTCTCGACAACCGCCTCATATCTGCACACAACCCGACACCTCATACACCCGACGCATCCCTCCGCCTCCACCTCGAACCTCGCCTGCACCTCCCTCTCGACGGAGTCGGGGTCTCTGAAGGAGTAAGCGGCGACGCCCCTTATCTCGTCGAGGCTCTCGATCCCCCTCTCCTCCATGAACCTCTCAAGCCCCTTGAGCATCTCCGGGACGACCCCGACGCCCTTGAGGATGAAGATCGAGAGAACCTGGACGGTCGAGGCGCCCAGCAGTATGTATTTGATCAGATCCTCATGCGATGTCACGCCGCCCGAGGCGCTTATGGGAAGGGATGTGGAGCGGTGGATCTCCATGACGTTTTTGAAGATCAGGAACTTGCTCCAGGGGCCGCCGAAGCCGGCGTATGAGCCGTGCATCGCTATCCTCATCCCTTCCAAGTCGACGTCCACCCCGGTCAGCCTGTTGCAGGCCGTCACGCCCCCGGCCCCCGCCCTTTCGAGCTGGACGGCGACGGACGCGACGTCGATCGTTGGGCTGAGCTTCGGTATGACGGGGATCTTCAGCCTTTCGGCCAGGAAGGAGGTCACCTCGACGTATGCCGAGGCTGCCCCCGCATGTGGGCAGGAGATGTCCAGCTCGACCGCGTCGGCCCCCGCCTCCTGCGCCCCCAGGCACAGCTCAAGCCAGTCGTCCATATCGAGGGCGAAAAAGCTCGCTATGATCGGAACCCCCAACCCCTTCGCATCGCGTATCAGCTTGAGGTATTCGTCGATCGATCCCCTGAACGCCTGCTCGAACGAGTAGAGGACGAAGTTGCCGTCGGGTCCGAAGGGCAGCCTATACCTCGGCTTGACCCACCTCCTCATGTGGGCCAAGCTCTCCGGGACGGCCGATTTCAAAACGACCCCTCCCACCCCCGCCTCCACGAACCGGCTTATCCACTTGAGATCGTCCGAAAACGGCCCGGGGGCGAGGATCAAGGGGTTTTTGAATGTCAGCCCTCCGAAGCTGACGCTCAGCTCCGGCATCCCTTCAGCTCCCTCAGCATCTCCTCGCATGTCCTCACGATTATCTCCGAGGCCTGGGGGTCGACCCTGCAGGCCTGCATCACCTCATATCCACCCTCGGGATAGGCGTCCGGGGTGGGGACGTATCCGATCGAGTCGTTGGCGTATCCCAGGAAGAAGGTGTGCTTGAAGGGGGAGGAGAGCTTGACCCTGAGGCCTATCTGGTTGAAGATCTCGCCGGGAACGGCGGCGAAGGCGATCTCATCGCCTATCCTCCAGGCCTGAAGCTCTGTTTTGATAGGCGGGAGCGGCTCGCCGCTCTCCCAACTCTTCAAAGCCTCCCTCACCCTCTCCAGCCTCGCCTGAACCCACTCGATCATCCCCTTATACGCGCCGCTCCCCTTCAGCCTCTCCAGCTCGCTCGAAAGCTCCCCCTCAAGCTCCCTCGCCCTCTCGGGGGAGATGAACCTGAACCTCGGCAGCTCGACCTCCCTCCTCCTCACCTCCAGGCCCGATACCGGCTGAGGGGAGATCATCTCCCACACCCTCACAACCTCGCACCCCAACCTGACGCCGAGGGTTCTGGCCGGCTCATACGACTCCTCCCTGATCGTCGAGTTTATATCCCCGCAAGCCCCCTGCAGGAAGATGAAGGTCGCCCCCGTCAGCCTCCCGACCACCTCCCTCGCCGCCCCAGGGTAATCGGCGGAGATGTGGCTCACCCTGCTGCCCTGCGAGACGGGATGGCATTGGAAGTTGACCAGAACGGCCATTCCCTTCCCGTCCGCCGAGTCGATCCTCATAACGCCCACCGACCTGTCGATCGGGCCCAGCGGGTTCCTCCCCAGCACCACCCTCCCGTCGGGCAGCTTCTCCCTCCTGTTTATGCCGATGTCCGACTCGCCCCATTCGACGCCGATGAGGGCCGGTTCGAGCTTGGAATCGGCCTCCTGAACGGCGCCCGCCAGCAGGAAGATCAAGTTCGACCTGTAGGCCATCACATCGGGCGCCGATTTATCCCTGTATGGGTCGGGGCCGTAATGGGTGTGGGTGCAGACGACCGTCATCGCCTCGGGCGGAATCGACGTCCTCTTCGCCACCTCCTCCCTCACCTCGCCCACCGTCCCGGCGTCCAGATCGATCAGATCGCATGAGATCAGGGCGGCCTTCCTCCCACCGCTTTCGAAGACGATCGCCGTGGCGTAGAGCGGGTCGTGAAACGAGGTCAAAGGCCCCCTTGAAGCGTAACCGGCCGACCTTATGCCGACCGGAGGGGTGATGTTCGCCCTCGCGACCCCTACCTTGATCGTTTCGACCTCGCCCATCTCTCAACCTCCTCCCCGTTCGATCCGCGCCCGGGGAGGGCTGACCCGCTCAACCTCTGCCCGGGCGCCTTCGGGATGGAATTTGATCTCATCCCCCCGGATCAGAACCGCCGTCTCCCGGGGGAGGCCCAGCTTTTCGTCGCTTCTGAAGATATAGCGGGGGAGGTCGGCGCTGCAGAACCTGAGGGCGCCCATGGCGAGGGGGTAAAACGCCGCGTTCAAATCGCCTATCCCATCACCGATCTCATCCCTCAGCTTCCGAAAGCCGTCGGCCCACATCGCCTCCCCTCCGAGGGGGAATTCTAGCACGACTCCGCTAGAATCGCAACCGTCTCATGGAGGCCGAGCTGCAAATCCGAGCGCGTTATGGTAAAATCTGCGGGGATAACGAGCTAAGAGGAGGGATAGGATGAAGATGAAAAAAGGACTCATTCGATCAGATCCCTCCATCATGATGGGTAAACCGGTCATAGCAGGGACACGAATTACGGTTGAGCTGATACTTGAAAAACTTGCGGCTGGGGAGACGATCGAGCAGATACTTGAAGCGCATCCCCGGCTGACGCGGGAAGCGATTCAGGCAGCGTTAGCCTTTGCCGCAGAGGCGTTGAAAGCAGATGTGATTTACCCTGTCCCGGAGGAGGTTAAGTGAAGTTCCTCGCTGATGAAAATGTGGATAAGCCCATTGTAGAACGCCTGAGGGAAGATGGGCATGAGGTTTTGTATGTGCTGGAAATGGAACCGGGCATCTCAGATGGTGAAATAATCGACAGGGCAAACTCAGAGTCCGCACTACTACTTACTGCAGACAAAGACTTTGGAGAGCTTGTGTTCAGGCAAAGGAGGATCGTTTACGGAGTTGTGTTAATCCGCCTAGCAGGGCTTCCTCCCCGTCGAAAGGCAGAGATCGTCGCGGCAGCGATTCGAGAGCACGCAGACGAGTTAATTCGCAACTTCACGGTGATTACCCCTAGTATGATCCGAATCAGGAGACAGCGGTTTATAGATGCTAGTAGTTCCCCTGATTCGCAGAACTCTTGACACCTTCCTGGGGTTGGCTTATCCTATTTTGCGCCGGGAGAAGCTTCCTGGGAGGTAAACGATGCTTTTGATGACTGTTATGGCCTTTTTCCAGGCGGCGGAGATGAAGACGACGATCCTTTACGTCTCGACCGAAGGGGATGACTCCTGGTCGGGCAGGCTGCCCGAGCCGAACGCCGATAGAACCGACGGGCC
>QNBQ01000114.1 GCA_003645735.1 Candidatus Poribacteria bacterium | reverse complement strand
GCCCTGCAGGACGAGGCCGGCCTTCTCCTGTGCACCTGGCCCCGCGGCGGCAGGCCGCCCTTCCCGTTCCCCTACTCGGACGAGGTCTGGACGGGGGTGGAGTATCAGGTGGCGGCCCATCTGATATACGAGGGGATGGTTTCGGAGGGGCTTTCGATCGTCAAGGCGGTTCGTGACAGATACGACGGGGAGAGGCGCAACCCCTGGAACGAGGTCGAATGCGGCCATCATTACGCGAGGGCGATGTCGAGCTGGTCGGTGCTATTGGCCCTCTCCGGCTACGCCTACTCGGCGCCCGAAAGATCGCTCTACTTTTCCCCAAGGCTCAGGCCGCACGATTTCAAATGTTTCTGGTCGACCGGATCGGGATGGGGCGTTTTCAGACAGGTAGGGGATGGGCGGCATCAAACGGACGAGATATGCGTGCTTTACGGCGAGCTTGAGCTTGAGAGGGTCGGCTTCGGATGGGCGGTCGGCGAGATCCCCGGCTCCGTTGAGCTGCTGGCAGCCAAGGGGACGGAGGCGTTGGAGGGGGAGGTGAGGCGCGTCAAGCTGCCGAGGGGCGAGGAGGTTTTAGAGGTGAGGTTCGCCGAGCTAGTGAGGCTGACCGAAGGCGAGTCGCTCCTCATAAGGTTTGAGTTGGGTTAAATTAAGGGGGGTGGCTTGAAGATGGAAGGGGTGATGTTAACGGAAGCTCAAAGAGCTATCATCCGAGAGTATGTGAAAAGCTTCCGAGAATACCTTAAGACCAAGGATTTCCAGCATGATCAGGAAGAAAGAGAGGAGCATCGAAGATTCTTTCAAAGAGAGCTACGTGAACGGTTGGAAGGTCTCTCGGAATCCGATATTGAGGAGGTGGTGAAGAGACTATGGGCTAATGCTATGTGGAGTAATAAGCAGTACCTTGCTAGCCAAATAGTGGAGATCAACGGACTTGAAAAGCTCCAAGAGGCTTTCAAGGATTTGCTTTACAGCGATGATCCTGAAGAAGCCTACTCGCGATTCTTAAGCAAGATCAAAGGATTCGGGCCATCCTCCGTCACGGAGATCCTTTGCTACATTCACCCTGACAGATGCGGTATATGGAATAAACAGGCTCGACGTGCTTTGATGAAGTTGGATGTAGATGTGGTGAATCCTAGGAAATATCAGCTCTCGACAGAGGAATATAAGAGGTTTAATGAGCTTCTTCAGGCTATTAAGAGCGAGCTGGAGCAGGAGTTGAGACAGGAGTTAGAAGAGATAGGAGTTGAAGCGGATCTGCTCTTTGTGGACTTCTTCCTATTTAAAGTGTCCCAAGCAATTTCACTTCCTCCTCCCTCTGATTTTGACCACAATGAGATAAGGGATCTGATCGCTCAGATTGGGGAAAATCTAGGTTTTGACGTGAATACGGAGGAGAAGATAGCGCATGGTGCGAGGGTAGACGTCATTTGGAAAGCTAGGATAGCCAACTTAGGGGCTGTAGCTTATGTGTTTGAAGTTCACCGGTCAGGTTCCATCGATAGCCTCTTTCTTAACCTTCTAAAAGCCTACAGCTTACCCCACGTTCGGAAGGTCATCGCTGTCTCGGATGAGGCTACGCTCGAGAAAATCCGTCAGGAATCTGAAGGATTACCAGAAGATTTCCGTAAATCACTTCGATTTTGGTCTGTCAATGATGTGTATCAAACAAGCGAATATCTTCAAAAGGCTCTGGAGCTCATCGGTAAACTGGGGTTGATGGAGGAGGCTAAGTGAATTCAAAATCGAGAAAGTGAGAGGGAATGGGAGGCCCGGTATCAATATGAATGCTCGCTTAGTGAAGTGTGGGAGGTCCTCGAGGGATGAGATAGCCCAAGGGGAGCTCAAGTGATGGCACGGGCAGGTTAATGATAATGTTGGCAGGAACAGACTCATTGATTTCAACAAGGCTGAGATCATTAGAAACTGGGGATCACGGAGGATGAGGTATTCTGAGAAGAGGTTTCAAAACATCCTCTACAGGCTGGCGCAGCCCCTTTTCAGGTGGGCCTTCGGGTTCGAGGTGACCGGGCTGGAGAACGTCCCGGATGAGGGGGGCGCCCTCATAGCCTCCAACCACGTCAGCTATCTGGACCCGCCCATCCTGGGCGCCGCCTCCAAGAGGGAGCTCTTCTACATGGCGCGCGATTCGCTCTTCAAACCCGGGCCTATCGGATGGTTCCTCAGATATCTGAACGCCTTCCCCGTAAAGAGGGATAAACCGGACAGATCGGCCCTCAAGAGGGCGTTGGAGCTGCTGGAGAGCGGGAAGCTCGTGCTCGTCTTCCCTGAGGGGACGAGGAGCTGGGACGGCACCCTGGGCAAGCCGCACCTAGGGGTGGGTTTCATCGCCTATCATTCGAGGGTTCCGGTGATACCGGTTTACGTCAGCGGCACGGAGAAGGCGCTGCCCAGGGGGAAGGCGATCATCAAGAGGGCGAAGGTGACCGTCCACTTCGGGAAGCCGGTTTATCTGGACGATTTGAGGGCGCATCCCCGGCCGAGGGAGGTATACCGGCTGATCGGGGAGAGGATAATGGCCGCCATAGCCGAGCTTCAAAGGAGATACCGGAGATGAAGAGGCGGGCCGAGATGGACGAGAAGATGAGAGGTGAGCTGAAGAGGAAGGCCATCCACTTCGCCGGCCTTTTGATACCGATCTTCTACTACATCTTCCCCGAGGACAGGAAGTGGCTGGCCGTCTGGATCCTCTGTGGCATCGCCGTCCTCTACTTCACATCCGAGCTGCTCAGGTTCACCCACCCTCAGGTGAACAGGTTCATCCTGATGAGGGTCTCCGCGCTTCTCAGGAAGGACGAACATCAGAAGGTGACAGGCTCCGGCTACTACCTGATAGGCGCCCTTCTGAGCATAATACTGTTTGACAAGATGGTGGCGATAGTCAGCATGTTGTTTCTCATATTCGGGGATTTCTCGGCCGCCGTGGTGGGGATGAGGTGGGGGAGGGTGAAGCTGATAGGGTCGAAGAGCCTGGAGGGAAGCCTGGGGTGTCTGGCGGCCTGTTTGGCGGTGAGCCTCCCGCTGCTGCCTCCCAAAACGGCCATAGTCGGTTCCCTGGTCGCCACTATCGTTGAACTCCTCCCCCTCAGGATCAACGATAACCTGCTCATACCCGTCATATCCGGGTTGGCGATGCATCTGATCTCAAAGCTTTGAGGCGGATAACGAAAAAGGAGGGTGGGGAGAATGAACTTCACGGCCGTCCTGCCCACATCCTTGATGCCGATGATCCTCTTTCTGGGATGCGGCGCCGAGAAGGAGTGTGAGATAACCGATACCACCCCTCCGGCCACCCCGAGGGGGGTCAGGACGATAACGGGGGACGGCCGGATAACGATCGAATGGTTCGGCAGCGACGAGCCCGACCTGGCCGGATATAGGGTCTACAGGAGCGAGGACGGGGTTCACTTCGATCTGATCGCCGAGATCAGGTCGCCCCAGATCACGAGATACGTCGACGAGGACGTCCAAAACGGCAGGACCTACTATTACGCCGTCTCCTCCTTCGATTTCGAGGGGAACGAGAGCGATCTGAGCCCCGAGGAGGTCTGGGACACCCCCAGGCCGGAGGGAAGGGTCACGCTCGAGGAGTATGAGATCTCGCCCGACTACAGCGGGTTCGATTTCTCCAAGCCGGAGCAGGGCCCCATCCCCTTCGACACGCCCTCAACCGACATATACTTCGACGCCGACGACGGGGTCTTCTACTTCCTCTCGGACAACGGCACGCTGATGCAGGATGTGGGCTATCACGCGAGCCTCGACGAGGTGGACATCGCACCCGAGGCCGGGTATGTGGGGGATATAATCGAGGTGATCCAGGGGCACGTCTACGTCTTCTACACACCGGAGGGGAACTACGCGAAGGCGAGGATAGTGAGGGTTTCGAACGCGGCGGTCACCTTTGAATGGGCTGTTCAGATGGAGCCTGACAACCCCCAGTTCGCCCCGCCCAGACGTTGAAACGAAGCGAGCCGGTTTGATATAATCTTGTTTCGGCTCGCCCGGATGGGCTTTCCGGCCATTTCAGGAGCACGGGCGGAAAGGAGGGATCGGCCATGCCCACCTATGAATACAAGTGCTTGAAGTGTGGGATCAGGTTCGAGAGGTTCCAGTCGATAACCGAGGAGCCGATAAAGACCTGCCCTGAGTGCGGCGGCGAGGTTAAGCGGCTCATAAGCCCCGGAGGGGGGTTCATATTCAAGGGATCGGGCTTCTACATAACCGATTACCGCAGCGAGAGCTATAAGGAGGCCGAGAGAAAGGAGAGGGAGGAGGCGAAGAAAGAGGAGGAGTCGAAGGACTCGAGCGCGTCGAAGTCGGAAAGCTCGTCCGAGGGCGAAAAGTAAAGGGGCTTCAACGCCCCTCACGCCCTAAGCCCCGGCTCCATGCTCATGACGAGCGGGATGGCGTTGACCAGGATCGCCGCCGTGGCCTGATCGCCCGGCGTCCCGCCCTTGATCTCCACATCCAGATCGGGAACGCCCCTGATCCTGATCTCGTCCCTGGGGCTCTCCGCGTCCAGGAACATCTCCAGCCTCAGCTTGACGACCTCCTCCCCGCTCCCATCCCTTCCGACGGCGGTCTGCCTGATCCCTATGACTTTGCCGGGGGGCACGTCGAAGAACTCGGTCCTCACCCTCCTGTCGCTCACCACCGGCTTCAGCTCCTCCTCGATCTCAACGACATCTAACCCCAGCCTATCGGCCAGGTATGCCGCCGACTCGACCAGCCCCACGTGTCCTATGCGTCCGGAGGCGGCCAGCGCCTCGAACTCCTCGACCGTCAGCCCAGACCCTATCTTCGCCTGCAGCGCCCTCCTCCTGGTCGAGGCGTCAACGACCCTGATCACCTCGACCGATCTGATCTCCTGACACGCCCCCGCCAGGAAGGCGGGCAATCTGTCCATGACGAAGCCGGGGTTGACCCCCGTCCCGTAGGCCACAACCCCCATCTCCCTGCAGAGCCGGTCGATGTCCTCGGCCAGCTCGGGGGAGGAGAGCCAGGGGTAGATCATCTCCTCGCTTGAGGAGACGACGTTTATCCCCATCGAGACGAGCCTCCTCAGGGTCGGGTGGATCGATTCGAAGGAGGAGGTGGTCGTCAAAACGGCCACCTCGGGGGTTCGGTCGAGCAGATCGATGCTCGACACAACCCTCACGCCAGTCGGCCTCTCAAGCCCCGCCAGCTCCGCCAGATCCCTGCCCAAAAGGGCCGGGGAGGTGTCCACAAGCCCGACCAGCCTTAGCCCATCCCTCCTCCAGATGAGCGAGGCGGTCTCGACGCCTATTTTGCCCAGGCCCACCACCGCCACCTCGATCTCCTCAGCCCGTTTCCTTGAAGGCTTAAACCTCACCACCCTCCTCATCTCACAGCCCTCAAAAAGGTGTTCGAAGCCCAATTATACCGAAAAGCCCATCCGAAATACAACCCGTTTGCCCGATGCCTCGGTTTTTGCTATACTCTTAGACGAGCCGGGTTTCGGAGGGAAGCTTTGAGGAGGCTTGAGGGGAAGGTCGCGATAATCACAGGAGGGGGAAGGGGGATAGGCAGGGCGGTGACGCTCGCTCTCGCCCGAGAGGGGGCGAACGTCGTCCCAGTGGCGAGGACGCTCTCGGAGATAGAGGAGACGGCCAGGGAGGCTGAGAAGCTCGGCGTGGAGGCGATGCCGATACAGGCGGACGTGACGGACGAGGAGCAGGTCGAGGGGATGGTGAGGAGGGTGATCGAGAGGTTCGGCAGGATCGACATACTGGTCAACAACGCGGGGACGGCGAAGCACAACAGGGTGGTCGACATCAGGACGGAGGATTGGAGGGAGATGATCGAGGTGAACCTGACGGGGCTGATGTTCTGCACGAGGGCCGTCATGCGCCACATGGAGAGACAGGGCGGCGGATACATCGTCAACATCTCGTCGATGGCCGGCAAACACGGCTCCAAGAGATACGCCGCCTACTCCGCCACTAAGTTCGGGGTGATCGGCTTCACGGAGTGCGCAGCTAAAGAGGGGCTTGAGAAGGGGATATTCGTCAGCGTCGTCTGCCCCGGCCCGGTGGCCACAAAACTGAGGGCCTCAAACCATCCCGACGACAACCCCGAGGAGCTGATGTTGCCAGAGGACGTGGCCGAGGCCG
>QNBQ01000113.1 GCA_003645735.1 Candidatus Poribacteria bacterium | reverse complement strand
GTGAATACCCTTCTAGCACTTCGCTGACCTGAACCTCCTGACAGGAAAGCATCTCCGGGTCATACACTAAAGTGAACTGACCTGAGAAAACCTTAATACCCTCAGGTATGGTCACATCAATGCTCACCCACACCTCGCCCCCCGGAACGCCTTGCACGTCCGGGATGCTTAACTCAACCTGCTGTCCCCAAGCTACCATTGCGATGAGAAATGCCGCGAAAGCGGCTCACTTTTCGAAGAACTTCGGGCTCATCATGGCTACACCTCCTGGATCAGGAAAGATCAATATCACAACTTTAACTGAAAGTCAATAGCTTTAAAAGCCAGAAACGGCGAGAGGGGAGAAATCCTCCCCTCCGCTTTTCACTTCAAAACCACCATCTTCCTCGATATAACCTTCCTCCCAGCTATCAGCTGATAGACATACACGCCGCTTGAAACCCTCTCGCCCTGCTCATTTCGCCCGTCCCAGTAGGCAGCCGAGCCCCTGGAGAGGTAATAGCCAGCCCTCAAGCGGCCCAGTTCGAGCCTCCTGATCAGCCTGCCGCTCAGATCGTAGATCCGTATCTCCACATCCGCATCCTCAGCCAGCACAAACGGTATCCAGGTCTCGGGGTTGAACGGGTTCGGGTAGTTCTGCAGAAGAGCCGTCCTCTCCGGAATAACTTTCACCTCGCCCCTGAGGTTTAAGTTCAGCTTCGACTCATTGAGCCACAGCTCGGCCAGCGCGATCTCCGTTCCCCTGACTCCCCTGGCCGCCCTGAAGGACAGGTTCAGCCTGACCTCCCCAAGCTCCCGGGCCGATGCGAAGGCGACGACCAGCTCGCCGCCCAGATCGTTCCACTCCACCTCCGCGCCGGCGCCCGAGACGGCCATGGGTTTCAGCATAGCTGGATCATACCTCAGCCTCACAAGCCCGCCCATCAGCCCGCTTGCCTTGATCTCCAGCGGCACGATCGCCATCCCGCTGACATCCGCCGCGGCGTCCCCGAGCCGCACGTCGATCCCTACAGGCGGGGCGGGGTTGCCCCTCTCGATCTCATCGAAGCTCCCGATCAGCCCCACCACATACCTCAGCATCCATGCCGCATCCGTCGGGCTGACCTCCCCGTTGCCCGTCACATCGGCAAGCCACAGCCGGTCATCCGGTATCCTGATCTTCTCGACGACGTGCCTCAGCACCATCGACGCGTCGAAGGCGGTGACCCGCCCGTTGCCCGAGACATCGCCCAACAGGAATTTGCGAACCCTCCTGCCCAGGTCGATGTTCGCCAGCTTCCCAAGCCTCCAAACCGGCTCATCCGGGCCTATGGTTCCGACCAGTTCGCCGTTTATCATAAACAGCAGCTCCTCGCCTTCACGCGCCCCCTCATCCTGCTCCGTTTCCGGATCGTCGCCGTAGATCGCCATCGGCCCGTATCTGCCCTCCTCCTCCACGACGAACAACCCACATATGACCCCGTCCGCATCGGCGACGGCGACCACATCGCCCGGCTGAACCGGCAGATCGTTCAGGTGCGCATCGCCCACGGCCCACATCCTCAGCTTAGAGACGATCAGCTCGGGCATCCTCATCATAACCACCCTCAGATCGGTCGCCGACGCCGTCACCCTCATAACCCTCGGCATATACCCCTCCTTCCTCGCCTTCAGCCAGTAGGTGTTCCCCTCGACCGCCTTGAGCTCGAAGCTCCCGTCCTGTGAGGTGGTGGTCGACCTGCTCACCAGATACCCCCACGGCTCCATCCCGCTAATCGAGACGGTCGCCCCCTCGATCGGGTTCCCATCCTTATCGACCACAACTCCCGATATCACCCCGTCCAGCTCGGCAGGCTCGATCTTCAGATCGACGGGAACCCTGTTGATCACGAAGCCCGACGAGTCGGCTATTATGACGTCGCCGGAGTAATCCCCTTCGGGCAGATCCGGTGGGATATGGATCGTTACGTTCACGACGGCCTCGCCGCCCGCCGGCAGGTTGACCTCGCCCTGATCCAGCTCGATGAGCCGTATCGGCAGCTCGTTGCCCCTTCCATCCTCCAGCTCGGTAACCCTCACCCTCAAGGTCGTATCATTGCCGCCCGTCTCACGGATCGTCAGCTGCCCCGTGGCCTCACCGCCCTGAACGCCTGTGAGCTGGAGGGAGGTCGGGTCGACGGAGATGGAGATGTCGATCGGCTCCGCCTCCTCGCAGAAGAAGGTCGGCCCGCCGACGATGGAGGTCAGGAACAGGTCGAACCTCTTAGGCTGCCCCTGAGCCACCTCGCCCTGGAACTCCCTGGTATACACGGCCTCCCCGTCCCGGTATCCCTCCACGGTCAGCGTGAAGCTTTGGGTTGAGCCGTCGGCGGATCGGACGACGGCGGTGAATTTCCCGGCATCGGAAGCGGGGATCCTGACGATCACCTCTCCGTCCCCGACTTCATAAGTCGACCCGGGTATCCCCGTCTCGAAACCGCCCTCAGGGGTGGGGCCGGTGTGTCTGCCCATCTCATCGTAGATGTGAAGCTCAAGCGGCGAGGTGGTGAGCCTGAAGACGACGGTTATGGGGTGGCCGGGCGGAAGCAGGCCGGTCTCTAGCGTCAGCAGCGCATACGCCGTGCACAGCGCCCTGCTCCACTCCCCCAGCTCGGGCGCTGCCGAGTTGACCCAGCTTCCGTCGGGGAGCTGTCTCGATATCAGCTCCGCCGCAAGCTCCAGATACCAGTCGTGGTGAACCCCATCGGGGGTGACGATGTATCTCATGCCGCACAGCTTCAGCGCCCTGGCCATCGTGAGGCAGTAGTAATAGTAGGCCCAGTCGCCGTAGGGCGGGTTTTCGGAGACGGAGTAGTGGTGTGCGACCCACCTCAGCGCGCCTCTCACCCTGGGGTCGGAGATCGGCAGCCCCAGCAGCCTGTAACACCATATCCCGGCGTAGGTCATGCTGCCGAAGGGGCGCGAGGATCTGGGGGCGCCCGGGACGGGGCTGTAGATGAACCCGCCCGGTCGATCGGTCGGGTCGTCCCTCTGACACCTCTCCACGAAGACGAGGGCGGCGTCCCTCCAGGGGGTTCCGGGAGGCGGGAAGTGCTCGAGCGCCATAACGGCCCACTGGGTATTGGACAGATCGGCCCAGTTGCCGCCCCCTCCGGGCGAGTATCCCGTGCCGGGCAGCTTGTAGATCGGTCCGGGGTTCCACACGTCCCAGTCCACCGGCTCCTCGGCGATCTGGGCGAGCTCGGATGAGATGGCGGGCGCGCCGGCGGGCTGAGCCGTCCCGCTCGGCAGGATCACCACCAAGTAGTTCGATTCGGCGCCGGATGCCGGCTGATCGGCGTTGCCTCCCAGTTGAACCGTCCCGGCCCCGAACTCCCTCTTCCAGACCGTGTAATACCCGATGGACGGGTCAGAGCACCGGACCCTCCAGCCCTCCGCTTTGGTGAAGTTATCGGTCAGCCACGCGGGGGGCGCGCCGCCCTTCTCGGGATCGCCCCGGCTGTCCAGCAGCACGTAAACGGTCGCCGGAACGTCGATATCAAAGCTCAGGAACCCATCGCCGACCGATCTGGCGTCGGCGTCCGGGGTTCTCAACAGCAGGCCGCCGACAAGCGGCGAGGGGATCGACTCGATCACCACGTCGTCCCTATCGGTGTAGCAGGGGATGCCGATCTCCAGCTCCTCAATTTGATACTCCCTCCCGCTTTGAGCGGCGATGTTCGCCACCTTGACCGCCTTCGGGAGGACGAGTATGGCGACCCTAAACCCGCCGATCACATCGCCGCTCGCCTGATCCTTTTCGATCACATCTATCACGCCCACCTCACCGGGCGAGGCGGTCGGGGGTATGTAGACCGTGAAGATATTGGGTGCCTCATCCCCGGCGTTGAGGCTGAAAGGCCCGGGCTGATCGAACGCGACGGTCCACGTGGAGGGCGGGGTGACGACGAACTGATACCCCAGCTCTATGTTCGCCGCAGTGGACAGGTTGTTGTGAACCGTGAAGCTCAGCTCCACCTTCTCATCGGGCCGGCCCTTGATCGGGACGAAGCTTCTGAGGGCGATGTTGTTGTCATAAGGCACGCTGTTCGGGTTTGTGAGCGGATCGGCGGAGCAGTAGGCCCTGACCGCCACGCACATGAACGGGCCGCCCTCGGGGATCGGCGGGACGTTCCATTTGACCTCGGCTATCCCCGTCGAGAAGGGGGGTATGGACGGGATGGTGGCCGTGCCTATGGGCGAGGCGCTGTTGAAATCGAACCCGGCCGTCAGCTCATCGCACCAGAACTCGACCGTCACGTTGTTCAGCTGAACCGCGCCGATGTTGTGGACGGCGGCAAATAACCTGTTGACCCTTCCCGGAACGATCCTGTCCGGGACGCCGTCGCCGTTGTTGTCGACCCAGATGTCGGGGCTGACCCAGAAGGGCGGGTTAGAGGGGACGATGCCCCAATCATGGGGGTTGTCCCTGACTATCAGCTCGCCTCCGCCGCCTCCCCCTTCATCCTCTCCGGCGCCTGTCTCCCACCCATATCCCCATCCGCCATAGGCCGGGTCGGTCTGAGGGATGGAGGTGTTTTGGATGTTGCGGAGGAAGTCGCGGGCGTTCTGGATCACCGCCGAATAGGCCGGGTTGCCCGTGGCTATGAGCGGCAGTATGGCTATGGCGGTCTGGTAGGTCGGGTAGTCGCCGTTGGTTATCGATCCGTCGCTTCTGACGTTCATCAGGAGGTATTTGATCGCCCTTGAGACGGCCGGGTCGGTTTCGGGCACGCCGTGGTTGAGGAAGGCCAGGGCGCAGAGGGCGGTCAAGGCGACATCGCCGGGGACGACGTTATCGTGAGGGGGCCATCCGGGCCTGGGGTCGAGCGATCCGTATCCCCATGAGCCGTTTGGGTTTTGATGCGCCCTCAGCCAGCTCAAGCCCCGGCTTATGGCGGCGTGGATATCGGCCGGGGTGACCGGCTGGCCAAAGGAGTTGAAGGTTATAGCGGCCAACGCAACCGCTATCAGGACAATCTGGATTTTCCTGCTTCCCATCTTACCCCTCCTCTATCTCGGCCAAGCATTTCAATTCATTATTCGGACCGCATCGGTTCGATCTTGATCCCTCCCTTTTCCATTGCAAAAGGCGTTCCTCCTGGTTACCCGTCGTTAGCTTCGGTTTTAGCAGAGGGTGATCCGATGGATTGTTCACTTCAGTAGACACCTCCCCGGCCGGTGTTAGATCGGAAAAGTAGACACACCCCAGACAGGTGGGATTATCAGCGGGTTTCTCCAGAGGAGGGCAACCTTTCCCGGCTTGCATTTTCCACTCCCTGCGCCAAGGAAAGGTCTCAAATCACCTCGAAGAGCCAGCGATTTACTGAGAGCTATCTGCCGGCAGCTCCCTTGATACAGCCAACTCTGCTTCAAAGGAAGAGGCCAACCGTTTCATCGGGCCGCGGACGGTTTAATTTTACCACTATCCCAGCCTTAAGTAAAGCCCCCTTCGCACCCCTAGCCCAATCGTCCAGAGACGCTCCGCCCAGCGTCCAGCTACCGATCATCTCGATCCCATTCACCCCTTGATAAAGCTCAACCTGCATTTCCTTCCCAGTCTCGCGGTTCGGAACGGGCGGCGCGCCCCTCCACCGCTATCGTAGGCGATCGCCTCCCCTCTCATACTTCAGCTTCGATCGAGGCGGCGGCTCGATCGGCAGCGAAACCTTCCCGCCGATGCCGAAGCGGATTTCCGAGAGGGCCGCATCGCCAGCGGGTTTAAGGGCGAACTTCAACGGGTGGATAATCTCGTTGGATAAGGCCCCCAGATGATTACAGCTCGAAGGTCAGGTAAAGCTCTCTTCGCTCAACTCCGACGACCGCCTCCGCCCCGGCTCGTCTGAAGAGCAGTTTGATCTGCTCCTTTCCTCGTCGAACACCATCCCATCGGGCGTGAAAATCTCGCCGCCGACCCCGGTCGACATGAGCGGGGCGGGCTGCCCCTGGCGAGGTAATCGATGCCCTTCCCCCTGTCGATGAGCGATGATGCGGGAAAAACCGATATCTCCTGAAATCGACGGTCATTCCTTCCGCTCGGGAGGGGTTCGGTTCGAAACGAGCCGCCGCTTATCATCCCTCCAGGGCGGTCTTAAGCTCCTCCCTGAACTCGTTGGGATCTTTACATGTTATCGCCACCTCCAGCAGCGAGGCCAACGTCGCCCTCG
>QNBQ01000112.1 GCA_003645735.1 Candidatus Poribacteria bacterium | reverse complement strand
TATCCGAGGGGATGGGGTTCATCGCCCTGGCGAGATCCGAGGTGAGGAGATCGCTTGAGCCGGGGGATCAAGGGCCCGTGCGCGGAGCCTCCCAGGCCGACGCCGAAGGGAAGGCGGACGAGGAAGGCCTCATCAACTCCGAGGGGGCGATCCGGCTGGAGGGGAGGATGATCGGCGTTGTGGACGGCGATACGGTCGTCGTCGAGATCGACGGGAGGGAGGAGACCGTCAGGCTTCTGGGGGTGGACGCCCCCGAGCTGAACCCGGGCGGGCTTCCCGAGCCGTTCGCGCTTGAGGCGAAGGGGTTTCTGGAACGGTTCATCGGCGAGCCGGTCGAGCTGATCATCTCCGTCGACGAGGATGAGCGGAGGGATAAGCTCGGCAGGTTGTTGGCCGTCATCATCTGCGACGGGAGAAATCTGAACGCGTCCCTTTTGGAGCGGGGGCTGGCCGTCAGGCTGTTTCAGAGGAACGAGGCGCTGAACTTCGGGGCGTGGGAGAAGCTGGAGGTCGAGGCGAGGCGGGAGAGGAGGGGGATCTGGAGCGGAATGGGGTCCAAGGGGATCGTCATAACCGAGCTGAACCCGAACCCCGGCTCGGTGAGGGATTCGGTCGGGGAGTTCGTCGAGCTGATGAACCTCAACCCCTTCCCCGTCAACCTGGGAGGGTGGAGGCTTCAGAGGCCGGGCAAGAGCCTGGAGCTGCCCGAGGAGGCCGTCATCCCGGCGGGCGGTTTCCTCATACTCTGCAGGACCGACCCCGATACGTTCAGGTCGATCTACCCCGATGTCCCGCCGGAGGTTCCCGTCATAAGGATTAAAGGGCTTTCCCTGCTCAACAGATACAGCCCTCCGGAGGGGATGGCGATCTGGCTGAGGGATGAGGTCGGGTGGTATCAGGACGGGCTGAGCTACAACTTGAGATGGGATGAAAGGGGCGCGGACGGGACGGACAGGACGTTGGAGAAGCTCTTCCCGGAGCTGATGAACGTCGGCGACAGCCGGGTCGGCGGCGAGGACGACGCGAACTGGTCGCCGGGCCTCAACCCGATGGGCACGCCCGGGCGTCCCAACTCCCTTCCCAAACCCCCTCCGGGCGACGCCAGCTTGAACGGGGTCCTGACGGCCTACGACGCGGCTTTGGCGTTGAGGAACGAGCTGGGCTTGGAGAGGCTCTATTCGGCTCAGCTTAAGGCGGGCGATATAAACGGCGACGGGGCGTTTGACGCGCGGGACGCCTTGGAGATCCTCAGGAGGGTGGTCGGGCTTCGGTGAGGAACCTCATGACCCTCCTATATGCCTCGTTCAACCTCCTCATCGATTCGGGATCGCCGCCCTTGTCCGGGTGGTAAAGCCTGGCCAGCTCCCTGTATCTGGCCTTGACGGCCTCCACATCCGACGTGGGCCTCAGCCCAAGGACCCGGAAGCCCAACTCCACATCGGCCGGCAAATGGACAGCCGCCCAAACCCCTCCCGGACGCGGCCTCATCCCCACCCACCTCAGATGTTCCTCTAACGCCATCGGCGACATCCTCCTCAGCATGTCCACCTCGCAGAAAAGCTCCCCCATCGCCTTGTCCATCACCCTCTCCACATCCTCCCTTCCCTGCCTCACGAGATGCTCCCTGAACTTCTCAAGCCTCCTCTTCTTCTCGGGCGGGACCACCTCCTCGTAATACCGCCTCACCATCCGCTTGTATCTCTCCCAGAGCTTGAGAGCGACGCCCGTCTCGGCCAGGTTTCTGAGCCTCGCCCCGACGTAGGTGTCCATCACCTCCCTGACCACATATGAGAGCACCTCGTCGATTATCAGCTCCCTATCGGCAGGGGGGAAGGGGTCGAAGATGGAGAGGTCGAGCTTGGAGGCGTAGAAGGCCTTAAGCCCCTCCAGATCCCATCTGACCAGCAGCTCGCGGGGCGGGCGGGGGAAATCGCGGTTCCAGACGCGGATCGACCTGATGAAATCCCTGACGACGCGGTAGGGGAAGACGAGGGAGGGGTTCCGATCGAAGACCTCCCTGAGCTTGTCGGAGATGAAGCAGAGGTTGTAGATGTAGTTGATCCTCCCGCCCGCCCTCATAGGCCTTTCAAACCTGGGAAGCCCATCCGGTGCTCTCCCCTCCGACCCTCTCCTTGCATATCCGCTCGTAATAGCCGCTCCGCTTGTAGGCCTGAAGCGGATCGGGATCCAGCCCCATCTCCTCCCTGACCTTCCACAGGAGCGGCTTGACGTCCGTGAAGAAGGCCTCCTTCAGTATCTCCTCTGCCCCCACCACATCTCCCCTCTCCTGCGCTTCCCTCAACGAGCGGCGGTCGACAATCAGCGCCTTGGCGTAGATCTCCTGTAACGTCATCACCGTCTGGATCATCGCCTCTATCTTCGGCTTGATGTTGTGGCTCTGATCGATCATGTAGGCGACGTTCAGCTCGACGTCCGGATCCAGCTCGGCTGAGGCCAGCTCGTTATAGATCAGGAAAAGCTCGTAGGGGTCGATCGACCCGGCGGTCAGGTCGTCGTCGGCGTATTTCCTGCTGTTGAAATGGAACCCTCCAAGCTTCCCCTCGTCTATCAGCCAGGCGACGATGTATTGGATGTTCGTCCCGTGCGGGTGATGCCCCAGGTCGATCAGGACCTGGGCCTTGTCCCCCAGCTTGACGGCCATCAAATAGGCGCTCCCCCAGTCGCACAGATCGGTGTGGTAGAAGGCCGGTTCGAAGAACTTATACTCCAGAAGCATCCTCGACCCCTCGGGCAGCGCGTCGTATACCTCCTTGAGCGACTCGTAAAGCCACCTCTTCCGCGCCCGGAAATCGCCCTGGCCCGGGTAGTTCGTCCCGTCCGGTATCCAGACGCTCAAAACCTCCGACCCCGTCTGTTTCATTATCTCGACGCACTCCAACATGTGGTCCACCGCCTTGCGCCTGATCCTCGGGTCGACGTTGCAGACGCTTCCCAGCTTGTAGTCGTCGTCCTGGAACAGGTTCGGGTTTATCGAGCCTATCCGTATCCCGAGATCCTCGGCGTATTGCCTCAAGGCCTTCCAGTCGTCCACCTTATCCCAGGGGATGTGGAGGGCGACGGTGGGGGTTACGCCGGTGAACTTGTGGACCTGGGCGGCGTCCTGGATCTTCTCCCACACGTTCCTGGCCGCCCCCGGCTGTTTGAAGACCTTAAACCTCGTCCCCGAATCGCCATACCCCCAGGAGGGGGTCTCGATCCTCTGAGATTTGAGCTTCGATTTGACCAGCTCGACGTCTATCCCCTTCCCTTTAAGCCTTTCGACCAACGCCTCGTAAAGCTCTTCCTCCCTCCTCATCTCCGCACCTCTCAAACGCCCGTTATGTTCGATTTGAAAACCCATCTCGATTTAAACCTTCTGGTGAGGAACATCCCGGCGAAAAAGCCGGCCACGTGCGCGGCGAAGGCGATCTGGGAGATCCTGAGGGAGATCATGTTGAAGATCTGGATCGCTATCCAGGGGAGGATGACCACGATCGCGGGCAGGGGGACGACGAAGAAGAACAGCAGGCACTTTATCCGGGCGCCGGGGAAGAGCAGGAAGTGCGCCCCCATAACCCCGGCTATCGCTCCGCTCGCCCCCACAAGGGGTATGCGGGAGTTGAAGTTGAGTATGACGTAGCTCAGCCCGGCTATCGCGCCGCACAGGAGGTAGAAGATCAGGAACTTCAGATGGCCGAACGCGTCCTCCACGTTGGGCCCGAAGGCGTAGAGGTAGAGCATGTTGCCCACGAGATGTATCACGCCGCCGTGCAGGAAGAGCGAGGTGATGAGGGTGACCAGCACCGGCTGCTCGATCCGGGGCGGTATATCCCTCAGCCTCGTGATCTCATAGGGTATCAGGCCGTATGCCGATGAGAGCGGGTATGGCTCAAGCTTGTCGTGCAGGAACTGGAAGAGGAACAGGACGGCGTTCGCCAGGATGAGCAGCAAGGTTATAATGGGGTATCTGGCGGTCGGCCTCAGGCTCTGAAGCGGTATGAGCATTTAGCCTCCCTGTCCCTCCGTTTCGCCCGGCTGGGGCTGGGATCTGCCCAGTCTCTCCTCCAGATCCCTCATCACCTGTTCCCTCACCTGCTGGATCAGCTCGGAGTAATCGGGCGGGGTATAGCTCCGCTGGGTCTGGGCCGCGGCGGTCGTCATCGGCCTGTATCTCCTCTCGGAGACGGGCTGTTTGCGGCTGATGATGATGTCCTGGTGATCCCTGTAGATCTCGTCGCCAGCCGAAAGCTGGATCTCAAGCCTCCTCGCGCCCGTTTTGAAGGTGACCGTCATCCTGGTGTCCTCCTGGACGACGAGGTTCCAGCCGTTGGCCGAGGGCATCAGCGCGGTCTGGCCCGGTATCTCGATCGAGGCGACTTCGGAGGCGTTGAGGATCGTTATCGCCGCTCCTGAGATCATCGTCCCCTCGTTCTGATACATAAGCCTCCCCTCCTCCGTTGCTTTGCACCAGCAATTTTAACATATCCGCGCCCGATGTTGAAGACGGGCGTTGACATCCGACCGGCCCCGGTCGTATCATAAGCCTCAAACGAAGGGGAGGGAAGCCATGGAGTCGGGGACGAACTGGTATAAGGACGCCTTCTGCAAACTCCACTTCGACATGCACACCCCTTCACATATAGCCGATATAGCCTCGGGGTTCGACCCGGATGAGTTCGCCCGGAGGCTGAGGATCGCCTCGCCGGACGCGATCTGCTTCTTCGCCAAAAGCGCCAGGGGGTGGGCACATTACCCCACCCGGATCGGCGCGGCCCATCCGCATCTGAAGCGCGATCTGCTCGGGGAGGCGATCGAGGCCTGTCACAAGGCGGGGATAAAGCTGATCGCATACTACTGCATAGAGGTAATCCCCCCGCCCATAGCCGAGGCCCATCCCGAATACCTGGCCCGCGGCGCGAACGGCGAGCCGGTCAAAACGGGCGGGGAGGGGTTCATATCGTGCGTCAACACGCCCGTCCAGGAGGAGCTGATCCTCCCCCAGCTGAAGGAGATCCTCGAGAACTACGATGTGGACGGGATATTCTTCGACGGGTTCCCCGCCATGCACAGGATCTGCTTCTGCGAAGGGTGTCGGCGGAGCTTCGGGAAGGAGATACCGAACGGCCCCGATCACCCGAACTGGAGGGAATACGTCGTCTGGCAGCGAAACAGGTTGAACGAGTGGTGCTCCGAAACGGCACGCTTCATCCACTCGATCCGGCCCGATGTCCTTGTGGGCGTCAACTGGCTGGCGGCCAACCGATACGCCGACGTCCCTCCGCCCGGCGTGGATTACCTCACCGCCGACTACCCCGTCTCGGACAACTGCTCGCTCGGCACCTCTTACCAACTGGCGGCCTGGTGTTGGAGGGATCTCCCTTGCGATGTGATGAACGCGAGGATGCTGGGGTGGTGGTCGGATTGGACCTTCCGCCCGTCGGCCGCCCTGAAAACTGAGTTCGCCGCCTCCATCGCTTACTGCTGCCCGCTTTTCCTGGGCGACCTGCTGCCGCCCGATACCTCTCTGCCCGACGTCCACGCGATGGAACTGGCGGGCGAGGCCTTCAAGTTCGCCAGGGCGCGGGAGGATCTTGTAAGGGAGGCCGCTCCGATCGCCGACCTGGCGCTGGTCAACAGCTCCGCCGATCATCTGCTGAGGGGACGTTCGCCCTCGAGGGACGAAACCGCCCTCCGAGGCGCTTTTTTGGCGGCGGTGGAGGGGGGATACACGGCCCACATCCTCCTCGACATCGACCTGGCCGAGAACCTGAGCCGATACAAAGCGGTCCTCATGCCCGAAGCGGCGTATCTCTGTGAGGGGGCGTGTCGGGCGATAAGGGAGTTCGTGGCCGAAGGGGGAGGGCTGATCGTCTGCGGGCCCGTCCCAAAAGGGGTTGACGGCGACTCGCTCGAGGACGTGCTGGGCGTCAGGGTCGAGGGCGAGGCGGAGGACGACTGCGCCTTCCTGAGGGTTCCGGACGGGCTTGCGCATATGTGGCCCGATTGGGAGCCGGTTCGCCCCTGGGTGCTCGTGCTGGGGAGGTTTCAAAAGGCCAGGCTTGAGGGGGCGGAGGAGTTGATGGGGAGCGTCGCGGCGGGCAGTCCGGTCGGCTCTGAAGCTGCCCTCGCCTGGTACCTCTCGCCCCCCGCGACGATCCCAATCAACACCTCCGCCCCCTCAAGCCTCGCCTTGTGAAACCTCCCCCGC
>QNBQ01000111.1 GCA_003645735.1 Candidatus Poribacteria bacterium | reverse complement strand
GGGGGATTTCAAAGCTGTTTTCGATCTTCAAGAGGGGATCGGGATGACGATTCCTAACCTCGGAAGGGCCGTCAAGAACCTCCAACGTCTCTCCCATATCCTGAACGTCTTCATTAGACACGGTTTTGGTCACTTCGTCGAGCGGATACATCTGGGGAGATACTCAACCGAGAGGCGGGGGTGGTTCAGGTTCGGCAGATACAGGGAGCTTAAGGAGGTCAAAAGGCTGACGCCCGCTGAGCGGATGAGGATGGCTTTCGAGGAGCTGGGCGGAACCTTCATAAAGCTGGGCCAGATGCTCAGCATCCGGTCCGATATCTTCCCCCCCGACTTCATAGCCGAGCTTAAAAAGCTTCAGACCCAGGTCCCCCCTTTCCCCTTTCACCAGGTGAGGGGGGCAATCGAGGAGGAGCTGGGAAGGCCGCTTGAGGAGATCTTCGCCCGCTTCGAGGAGAAGCCGTTCGCCGCGGCTTCCATCGCCCAGGTCCACAGGGCAAAGCTGAGGGGCGGCGATGAGGTGGTGGTCAAGGTTCAGCGGCCGGGGATCGATCGGCTGATCGAAACCGACCTCGAGATCCTCTTCACCATAGCCCGCCTGCTGGAAAGATACGTCTCGGAGGCGAGGCCCTACGACCCGGTCGGCATAGTTGAGGAGTTCGCCAGATCTATAAGGGTGGAGCTCGACTTCACCGCCGAGGCATCCACCACCGATCTGTTCCGGACGTATTTCGCCGACGACCCCAGGATCAAGATCCCGAAGGTTTTCTGGGAGCTGACCACCAGAAAGGTTTTGACACTGGAGGAGATAAAAGGCATAAGGATCGACGATATGGGCGCGCTTGAAGCGGCCGGGGTTGACAGGAAGAGGTTGGCCGCCGATCTGCTCGATCTGTTCTTCAAACAGGTCTTCGTAAACGGCCTGTTCCACGCCGACCCCCACCCCGGAAACATAATGGTCCTAGAGGGCGGGGTCATAGGGCTGGTCGACTTCGGGACGGTCGGCAGGATTCCGGGCGAGCTGTTGAGGGATATCACCGACTGGGTGATCGCCATCCTCAACAAGGATGTCGACATGATCGCCAAGATCTACCTGAAGCTTGGGATAATCAGCGAGGAAACGGACATCGCCCAGTTCAAGATCGAGATGGCCGACTTCCTGGACAGGTATCTCTCCAGACCGATCGAAAGGATACACTTAGGCGAGATGATAAACGAGGTCATGGCATCGGCGCCCAGATACAGGATGAGGATGCCGACCGTCCTGATGCGGCTGGGCAAGACGGTCGTGACGATCGAGTCGATCGTCACCGCCCTCGACCCCTCGATAAGCGTCATGGAGATAGGGAAGCCTTACATCAGGAGGCTCATCCTGGGGCGGATAAGGCCGAGGGAGTGGCTCAAAGAGGCCTACGGGACGCTGTCCGATCTGTCCGAGATGGCCAGGTCGATGCCGTTCCAGCTCAGCCAGATAATAAGCAAGCTGAACAAGGGCAAGCTGAAGATCGATTTCGAATCGCTGGGGCTCGAAAACCTCATCTACGAGATAGATCGCTCCAGCAACAGGATAACCTTCGGCATGATCATAGCGGCGCTGATAATCGGCTCCTCGATAATGGTCTGGTCGAACGCCGGCTTCAAGATCTTCGGATACTCGGCCATAGGCATCATCGGCTACGTCCTGGCAGGCATACTGGGGATAGGGCTTGTGATATCGATCCTCAGGTCGGGGAGGTTTTAAAGGATGCCGGTCATCATGGGGCTGGACGTGGGGGATGTGAGAATAGGGGTGGCCTTCAGCGATCCGCTGCTTTTCGGGGCGCATGCTTACGGGTCGATCGAGAGAAAATCGGATGAGGAGGCCATCCGCAGAATAGCCGAGCTCGTGGAGGAGAGGAAGGTGGAGAGGATCGTCGTCGGCCTGCCGCTGACGCTGAAGGGGAGGGTGGGGGAGCAGGGCGAGAAGGTGAGGGAGTTCATCAGGATGTTGAGGGAGAAGGTAGATGTGCCGATAATCGAATGGGATGAGCGGCTGACGACAGCCGCCGCCGAGAGGATTCTGAGGGAGATGGGGGTGCCGGGCAGGAAGAGGAGGAAGGTGATCGATCAGGTGGCGGCGACGCTCATCTTACAATCCTACCTCGACATGCTCCGCAACAGGGGCGATGGCGATGTTGAATGATCTCCGCCTCAGATATGAGCTTTGGTTGAAGCTCGCCGTTTTGAACCTGACGGTCTTCATTGTGATAGCGTTGTCGGTGTGGATGTGGAGGTTCCTGGAGGGGTTTAAGCCGGTCGACCCGGAGGACACCGAGCTTGTGGAGGTGGAGATCAGGCCGGGGATGAGCGCGCTGAGGATCGGGGAGATGCTGGAGGAGAAGGGGCTGATAAGGAGCAGGGCGGCTTTCCTGTGGATCGTCCGGCTCAAGGGGATGGAGGGAAAGCTTCAGTCGGGGAGATATCTGCTCTCCCGTTCGATGTCGCCCGCCCGGATCGCCGAAAAAATCGCCAAAGGGGAGGTCAAGCTGGTCAAGTTCCGCGTCCCCGAGGGGTTGACGGTCGAGGAGATCGCCCGGCTCTGGCAGGAGAGGGGGTTCGGCGGGGCGGAGGAGTTTATGAGGGCGGCCCGCGATGAGAGGCTTTTGAGGAAATACGGCATACCGGCCGACACGGCCGAGGGGTATCTCTTCCCCGAGACCTACATGATCCCCGAGGACATAACCGCCGAACAGATGGTCGAGATGATGTTGAAACAGTTCAGGAGGAGGGTGGGGGATGATATAATCGAGAAGGGGAGGAAGCTCGGGCTGAGCCTGCATCAGGTCGTCACGCTTGCGTCGATAGTCGAGGAGGAGGCGATGATAGATGAGGAGAGGCCGATCATATCCGCCGTCTTCCACAACCGCCTGAGGCTCGGCTGGAGGCTGGAGGCCGATCCGACCGTCAGATACGCCCTGGGAAACCCCAAAAGGCCGCTGACGTGGAAGGATTTGAAGGTCGATTCGCCTTATAATACCTACCTTCACCCGGGGCTTCCGCCGGGGCCGATATGCAACCCCGGGCTGAAATCGATCGAGGCGGCGGTCAACCCCGCCGACGTGGATTACCTATACTTCGTCTCCACCGGCAGGGGAAGGCATATCTTCTCCAAAACCTACTCCGAACATCTGAGGGCAATCGCAAAGATCAAAGGGAGAGGGAGGAGCTGAATGTTAACGGATGATCTGATCATGCGGGAGAGAAGGGTAGGGGATGTGGTTGTGATAGAGCTTTCGGGCGATTTGGACGCCTTCACGGTTCAGAAGCTGAGGAACAGGCTCAACGAGCTCATAGAGGGCGGGGCTAGGAAGATCGTGCTGAAGCTGTCCGAGCTGAAGTTCATAAACAGCGCGTCGATAGGGGCGCTGGTCAACAGGCTCAAAAGGCTTAGGGAGCTTAAAGGCGAGCTTGTGATCGCCGAGCCGAGCGAGAGGGTGGGCAGGATCATCACCCTCGTCGGCGGCGGCAGGATATTCAACATATACAGCTCCGAAACCGAGGCCATAGAGGATCTCACCTCGAGGAAAGGAGAGGAAGGTGGAGGGCCAAAGGACGATTGAAAGGGAGGTCGAGATAAAGGGCGTCGGGTTGATGTTGGGGAGGCCGGTGACGCTCAGGCTCAAGCCGGCCGGCCCGGACGAGGGGGTGGTCTTCGTCAGGACGGATCTGGAAGGTCAGCCGAGCGTGAGGCTCGCGCCCGAAAACATCTCGATCGAGATCCCCCACAGCACCTGCCTGAAGGAGGGGAAGGCCAGGGTGGTGGGGGTCGAACACCTCGTCTCCGCGCTGGTCGGGCTGGGGGTGGACAACGTCAGGGCGGAGATCGACTCCGAGGAGCTGCCGATATGCGACGGCAGCGCCCTCCCCTTCGTGCAGGCGATAAAAAACGCCGGGATAAAGGAGCTGGGGAGGCCGAAAAAGGAGATCGCCCTCGATCGGCCGATATACCTCTCCAACGGCGAAAGACAGCTGATAGCCCTCCCGTCCGATTCGTTTGAGGTGACCTTCGTCTTCGACCACCCCAAGCTGCCCCAGCAGGTGGCCGCTTTCAAGATCACCCCCGAGGTCTTCGAGAAGGAGATAGCGCCGGCCAGAACTTTTTGCCTTGAGAGCGAGGCGGAGGAGCTCAAATCCCAGGGGTTCGGCTCGGGAGGATCGGAGGAGAACGTCGTGCTGATCGCCGACGGGACGGGCGAGCCGAAGGTTGAGCTCAGGTTCCCCGACGAGTTCGTCAGGCACAAGATACTCGACCTAGTAGGGGACATAGGCCTTTTGGGATACAGGCTCAAGGCGCATGTGGTGGCGATCCGATCCGGGCACGAGTTCAACGTCGAATTCGTCAAAAAGCTGGCCTTTGAAAGGGGGAAGCTTCCCAAACCTATCGAGGCGGCCCAGATCTACCAGGTCCTGCCCCACAGGTTCCCCTTCATGATGGTGGACAGGGTGTTGGCGATCGAGCCCGAAAAGAGGATAGTCGCGTTGAAGAACGTGACGTTCAACGAGGAGTTCTTCCAGGGACATTTCCCCGATCACCCGGTCATGCCTGCGGTGTTACAGGTGGAGGCGTTGGCCCAGGCAGGGGGGTATCTCATGATGCACGGGGCGGGTAAGGGGGCGATAGGGTATTTCGCCGCCATAGACAACGCCAAGTTCAGAAGGCCCGTGCTGCCGGGCGATCAGCTGATATTGGAGGTTGAGGTGGTGAGGCTGAGGGGGAGGTTCGGGAAGCTGAGGGGCGTGGCCTGGGTGGACGGCGAGGTGGCGGCGGAAGCCGAGTTCACGATCACGCTTGCCTCGGAAGGGGATGATCGAAATGGTTAAGATCCATCCGACGGCGATAGTCCATCCGAAGGCCGAGCTGGACGAGGATGTCGAGGTGGGGCCTTACTCGATAATCGAAGAGGATGTTCAGATCGGCAGGGGGACGAAGATAGGGCCTCACGTGCTCATATGCAGGTGGACGAGGATAGGCAGGGATTGCCGGATACACTTCGGCTCCACCATCGGGGTGCCCTCCCAGGATCTGAAATACAAGGGCTGGAGGAGCTACGCCATAATAGGCGACAGGAACGTCATCAGGGAATACGTCTCCATATCGAGGGCGACCGCCGAGGAGGGGGCGACGATAATAGGGAACGACAACCTGATCATGAACTCGGCCAAGATAAGCCACGACTGCGTCATCGGCAACAACGTGATCATGGCCGATTTCGCCACGCTCGGGGGACACGTCCAGGTGGAGGATTACGCCAGGGTGGGGGCGATGACCGGGGTTCACCAGTTCGTCAGGATAGGGAAGATGGCGATGGCCGGCGCCTGCTCCAAGTTCACGAAGGACGTGCCCCCCTTCACCGTGGCCGACGGCCACCCGGCCAGGGTGAGGGGGCTGAACATCATAGGGCTGAGCACGTCGGTGGCCAACCCGATGAAGCTGCTCCCGCCGGAGACGAGGGCCAGGCTCAAAAAAGCGTTCAGGATACTGTTCCGCTCCGACCTCCCCCTCAAGGAGGCGATCGAGCGGGTGAGGAGGGAGGTGGAGCCGGATCCGGAGGTCGAACACCTGTTGAGGTTTATAGAGACGTCCAAGAGGGGGATCTGTGTCTGAGAAGCTGGGGCTTATAGCGGGGAGAGGAGAACTTCCGCTGATTCTGGCGGAGAGGGCGCGCGCCGCCGGCAGGGAGGTGGTGGCCGTCGATCTGTCGGGGGAGGCGCGCCCGGAGCTCGAGGGGATGGCGGTTGAAATGCGTCGACTGAGGGCGGGCCAACTCGGGGAGATCATCCGGTTCTTGAGGAAATCGGGGGTGAGGGAGGCCGTCGTAGCGGGCAAGGTCGATAAGATGACGGTCTTCAGGCCGGACGAGCTGGATCAAACGGCGCTGGAGCTGCTTTCAACGCTAAAGGCGAAGCGTGACATCGACCTCCTCAAGGGGATCGCTTCCCTCTTCGAGAGGGAGGGGATAAGGCTGATCGATCAGCGGCGGTATCTGGGCGATCTGATCCCCGAGAGAGGGGTGCTGGCCGGCGAGCCGGATGAGAGGGTCATCGAGGACGCGCGGTTCGGGATCGAGCTGGCCAGGGGGATAGCCGATTTGGGCGTGGGCCAGACGGTCGTGGTCAAGGGAGGGGTTCCCCTTGCGGTCGAGGCGGCCGAGGGGACGGACGAGGCGATAAGGAG
>QNBQ01000110.1 GCA_003645735.1 Candidatus Poribacteria bacterium | reverse complement strand
GTCTGGGAGGCTGGCGATCTCCGGGGGGCGCCGAGGTGGAAGATCAGGGAGGTGCCAGAAGAGGCCATAGCGGAGCTTGACGTCTGGTCCCTGACCGCCTGGGACAGGCCGGTCGAGGGGTCAAAGCCGACCGTCGAGAACCCCGATGCGCTGCTCACGCCCAGCCCCGAGTGGACGGTCATCCACCCCTCCCCCGAGGGGGACGTGAGGCTGCTTTTGGACTTCGGCAGGGAGCTTCTGGCATACATCGAGCTCGAGGTGGACGCGCCCGAGGGGACGGCGATCGATTTCAACCTGTTCGAGGGGATACAGGAGGGGGAGATACTGCTCACCCACGGGCTGAACAACTCCTTCAGATACACCTGCCGGGCCGGGAGGCAGAGGTATAGGACCTTCGTCAAGCGGGGCTTCAGATACGCCTTCGTCGTCTTCAGGAACCTCAAAGAGCCGGTGAAGGTCAGGTATATCGCGGCGAGGCTGAGCACCTATCCGACGCCGGAGAGGGGGGAGTTCGTCTGCGATGATGAGCGGTTGAACAGGATCTGGAGGGTGGGCGCCTACACTTTGAGGCTATGCATGGACGACACCTACCTCGACTGCCCCGCCTACGAGCAGACGCACTGGGTGGGGGACGCGCGGAACGAGGCGCTCATCAACTGGGCCGCCTTCGGCGACCCCAGGATAACCGCCCACTGCCTGCTCCAGACCGCCGACTCGCTCAAACGATCCCCCCTGCCCGAATCGCACGTCCCCAGCGGCTGGCCCAACATCCTGACCGCCTGGAGCCTGCTATGGATAAGATCGATCCGCGAATACTGGCAGTTCACGGGCGATAAGGGGTTCATCGAGAGGATCTACCCCGCGCTGAGGACGACCTGTGACAACTTCCTGGGCTACCTGAACGAGGAGGGGCTTTTGGAGATCGAGGCGTGGAACATGCTCGATTGGGCGCCGATGGACACGCCGGGCAGGGGCGTGGTGACGCACCAGAACATGCTGCTCGTGAGGGCTTTGAGGGAGGCGGCGGAGCTCGCGGAGCTCCTGGGACGGGGCGACGATGCCGGGAGGTGGCGCGAAAAGGCCGAGGAGATCAAAAACGCGATAAACGAGCATCTCTGGTCGGAGGAGAAAGGGGCGTTCGTCGACTGCATCCGGGAGGACGGAAGCCTGAGCCCCGTCGTGAGCCAGCAGACCAACACGATGGCCCTGTTGTGCGGCTGCGTCGACGGCGAGAGGGCCGAGAGGGTCAGGAAGCTGGTCCTCGACCCGCCCGAGGGGGTCGTGACGGCCGGCAGCCCGTTCTTCATGTTCTTCCTGTTCGAAGTGCTGGCCGAGGAGGGTTTGATCGATGAGATGCTGAGGCTGACGAGGGAGAGGTGGGGTTTCATGCTGGACAAGGGCGCCACGACCTTCTGGGAGACTTTTCCCGGGTGGGCGGGTAAGAGGTGGACCAGAAGCTGGTGTCACGCCTGGTCGTCGGCCCCGACCTACTTTTTGAGCACCGAGGTTCTGGGCGTCTACCCGGAGGAGCCGGGCTTCGAGGTGGTTAGGATCGCCCCCAAGCCGGGCGATCTCACATGGTGCAGGGGGAGGTTCCCGACGGTCAAGGGGGATATATCGGTCGAGTGGCGGAGGCCGGAGGGCGGCGGTTTCGAGCTGAGGGTGGATGTGCCCGAGCCGATGAGGGTTCACGCGATCCTGCCCGTCTACGGCGGGGCCGATAGGCTGACCGTGAGCGGCGGCGAGGCCGAGCGGGTCGAGGGGAGCGAGGGACAGGTCGAGGTGTGGCTCGAAAAGGGAGGGGTATACGAGCTGAGACTGACGGAGTAGTTGCGTCGCCGTTTCGGGGTATGATAAAATTGGTATCGACTCCCCCGTCGGAGGTGTGATCGAGGCCGATCATGGATCTAAGTTCCATCTTTCCCTATCTCGTCGGATTAGCGGTTCTTCTGGCGTTTTCGGCCTTCTTTTCGGGCTCCGAGACGGCGATCTTCTCGCTCACAAGGCTCCAGATACAGAGGTTGAGGGAGAGGGGCGATAAGGCCGGGCGGGCCGTCGTGAGGTTCTGTGAGGATCTGCGCAGGCTGCTGGCAACCGTCCTCATAGGCAACACCTTCGTCAACATCGCCTTCTCCAGCCTCGTCGGCTCGCTCTTCATCCAGCTTTTCGGGAGCGCCAGGGGGGTCAGCTTCGCCATACCGTTCAACCTGCTGGTGATCCTCATCTTCGGCGAGATCACCCCCAAAGTCTACGCGATGAGGAACCCGGAGCGGTTCGCCCTGAGGACGGCGAGGCTGCTGTGGCTGATCTCCCTCCTGTTCACCCCGGCCTACTGGGCGTTGAAGGCGATAGTCGACCTGCTCATGCCCAAGGGGATGGAGTTCAACGACGCCATGACTGCTGATGAGCTGAGGGCGGCCTTCTCCTCGAGGGAGGAGCTGGAGGAGAGGGAGAGGGAGATCATCAGGACGATACTGGAGCTCCAGGAGATGGAGGCGCACGAGATTATGGTGCCCCGAACGGATATGGTGTGCGCCGAGGTGGGGGAGAGGATAGGGGATGTGCTCAAAAAGGCCGAGCAACACGGCGTTTCCAAGATACCGGTCTACCGCGACAGCCTCGACCGGATATGCGGGATCTTCTACGTCAAGGATCTGCCGATATGGAGGAGGTTCGACGTCAAGGGGATGACGATCGAGGAGTTCCTCTCGGTCAGGGAGAGGCTGCTGCCCGAGAGGAGCGACACGCTGATCAGAAAGGCCCATTTCGTGCCGGAGACGAGGAAGCTGAGCGAGCTTTTGGGCGATTTCGCCAGGCTGAAGACCCACATGGTGATACTCGTGGATGAGTACGGCGGCACGTCGGGGCTTGTGACGCTGGAGGACGTGGTGGAGGAGCTCGTGGGGGACATAGTGGACGAGTATGACGCCTACGAGCTGAAGGAGCGGATGATAAGGGCGATAGGGGACGGCAGGTATGAGGTTTCGGGCAGAGCGCCCATCAGGTTGATAAACAGGACGCTCAAACTCAGGCTTGACGAGGAGGAGGCCGACACGATCGCCGGCTACGTCATAGCCGCCCTCGGAAGAATACCGCGCCGGGGCGACTCGGTCGAGGTCGAGGGGGCGAGGATAGAGGTGGCGGAGGTGGACGGCAGGAGGGTGGAGAGGGTGATCCTCACAAAGCTGGGGTTGATCCTATCGGCGCTGCTGCCCGCCGTTTTGGGCATCTCCCTCTCCTGGGGCGCCCAGGCCGATCCCGCCCTGCCCCTGGCGGCCGCCAAGGCCATCCCGTTCGTCATCCTCGCGCTGCTTCTCATGGGCATGATGGGGTTTTACTCCGGGACGGAGACGGCGTTCGTTTCGGCCAACAGGGACAAGTTCAGGGCGATGAAAGAGGAAGGGGACAGGAGGGCCGAGAGGGTCTTGGAGCTTTTCGGCATGCCCGAATCGATCCTGACCATGACGCTCATAGGGACGAACTTGATGAACATATCGGCGACGGAGATGGGGGTTATGGTCGCCAAGGCCTTCAGGCCGGAGGATCCCTCCTGGCAGAGCGCCGTGACCACGGGGGTTATGACGCCGATCGTCCTAATATTCAGTGAGCTGTTGCCCAAATCGATCTTCAGGGCCAAAGCGAACGAGGTCATGTTGAGGTGCCACCGGCTGATAAGGTGGTCCTACCTGGCCATGTTCCCCGTCGTCAAGCTGTTCGCCTGCTTCTCCTCGGCGATCACATCCATGGTCGGCGAGCCGGAGGAGAGGGGCGAGGTCAGAGATGAGCTGAAGATGCTGGCGACGCTCGGCGAGCGGGAGAGGGCGATCCGACCCCAGCAGAGGAGGATGATCCACAGCGTGCTGGACCTGCACGACAAGAGGGTCGGCCAGGTGATGGTGCCGCTTGTGGAGATGGTCTCGGTGAGAAAGGGGACGCCGGTGGGCCGGTTCCTCGACCTGGTCGCACAGCGGCCCTTCACCAGATACCCGGTTTATGAGGGACGGATAGATGAAATAATCGGCATAGTTAACGCGCTGGACGTCATCTACTCCGGCAAGGAGGAGGGGACGATCGACCCGTTCATAAGGAGGAACGTGACCTTCGTCCCGGCCTTGAAACGGGTCGACACCTTCCTCAAGGAGTTCCAGCACGCCCTCATCACAACCCCCAGACACCTCAGAAACCCGATGGCCTTCGTCGTGAACGAATACGGCGGGGTGATCGGGCTTGTGACGATCGAGGATCTGGTGGAGGAGATCATAGGGACGGTCAGGGATGAAAGGGAGGAGGGGGAGCTTATATCGGTCGAGGGGAACAGGATGATATGCGACGGGAGGGTCGAGGTGGAGGAGCTGAACTCCAGGTTCGAGATGGGCATACCGGAGGGGGAGTATGAGACGCTGGCCGGCTATCTGATATCGCTTTACGACGGGGTTCCGCCGCCCGGGGAGGTCATAGAGACCGATCGGTTCAGGTTCGTCGTGCTGGAGTCGGACGGCAAGACGGTGAGGAGGGCGAAGATCATAAACAAGGCCGGCAAGTTCGTCGAAGGAGCGGCTTGAAAAATGGGAGGTGATGGGCCTTGGAGGGGAAGGTCAGCTTCATCGGGTTCATCGCCTCGCTCGCAAACGCCGCCTTCGCATATATGCACGGGTTTGAGGATCCCCAGACGAAGGAGAAGAAGGTCGATCTGGAGGCGGCCAGGCAGATGATAGATACGATCGACATGCTCAAGGAGAAGACGAAGGGGAACCTCACCGACGAGGAGGAGAGGTTCCTCGAAAACGTGCTTTTCAACCTCAAGATGAGCTTCGTCAAGATAACGATGAGGTCGGAGAAAGAGGAGCCGGGAAAGGAGGAGAAGGGGGATGAGGATAGGGGTGATAGCTGACACTCATATCCCGTCGAGGGCGCCCAAGCTGCCGGATGAGGTGGAGGAGGCGCTCTCGAAGCTGGATTTCATCATCCACGCCGGGGATTTCACCACGCTTGAGGCGCTGCAGCAGATGGAGAAGCTCAACAGGCTGGTGGCCGTGAGGGGAAACATGGACACGGGCGAGGTGCGCGAAAAGCTGCCGCCCAAACGGGTGATAAACGTCGAGGGGGTCAGGATAGGGATCATCCACGGCTGGGGCGATCCGCACACCCTGCCCGACAGGGTCCTGAAGGAGTTCCAGGGGGAAAACGTCAGATGCATAATCTTCGGCCACTCGCACCAGGCGATGGTCGAGGAGAGGGGAGGGGTTCTGCTCTTCAACCCGGGAAGCCCCACCGACACGATCT
Source organism: Candidatus Poribacteria bacterium (assembly GCA_003645735.1). GTDB lineage: Bacteria > Poribacteria > WGA-4E > B28-G17 > B28-G17 > B28-G17. The sequence continues at coordinate 976 of QNBQ01000110.1, read as the reverse complement.
ACGCTCATTTCAGGTCATACGGGATACTGGAGGTGAGCAAGGAGGGGGAGGTCAAAGGGGAGATCGTGAGGCTGGACTGAAGGCCCCTCAGATGGTATACTTTCGGTAAACCGCGCTATAGGGGGTTTGGCGCGATGTTCTTCTCCTCCACCAGAAGGCCCGCTGTGGCGGGCATGTTTTACCCAAGCTCCCCCGAGGAGCTGCGCCGGGAGGTGAGGAGGTATATCGACGGCGCGCCCAGGGACGGGGAGATAAAGGGGAGGGTGATCGGGCTGATCGCCCCCCACGCCGGCTACGTCTACTCCGGCGCGGTGGCCGGACACGCCTACAAGCAGGTCGAGGGGGAGAGATACGGGACGGTCGTGGTCATAGGCCCCAGCCACAGATATCCGGTAACGGGCTACGCGATCTGGGCGGAGGGGGAGTTCGAGACCCCGCTCGGGAGGGTGGGGATCGACGAGGAGATCGCCTCGGCGCTGATGAGGGCGGACGACCGCATCAGACACCTGCCCCAGGCCCACGCCTACGAGCACAGCATAGAGGTTCAGCTCCCCTTCCTGCAGGAGGCGATAGGCGAGTTCAAACTCGTGCCGATCCTGATGCACGACTACTCCGAAGCAGCCTGCAGCTCGCTGGCACGGGCGCTTCACGACGTCCTGAAGGAGAAGGACGATTACCTGTTGGTGGCCAGCACCGATCTGTCGCATTACCCCGAGTATGAGGAGGCGGTCAGGGCGGATAAGGTTGTGATCGAGGCGGTCTCGACGTTCGACCCGGCGGTCGTCAGGCGGAGGATAGCCGAGCACATGAGGCTCGGGGTTCCGGAGCTTCACACGATGATGTGCGGCGCCGGGCCGGTCTACGTCGTCATGGAGGCCGCCAAGCTCCTGGGGGCGGATAGGATAAAGGTCCTGAAATACGCAAACTCGGGGGATGTCCCCTTCGGCGATAAAAGCCAGGTCGTCGGATACATGGC
>QNBQ01000109.1 GCA_003645735.1 Candidatus Poribacteria bacterium | reverse complement strand
CCACGTGAGCCTCACCCCCCCGGGGATCGGCTCCGCCCTCAGCCCTTCGACCCTTCCCGGCCTCTCGACCGCCGCCACCTCTATTTCGTCGGTCGAGAACCCCAGCTCCCCCTCCATCGTCACCGGCCTGATGACGTAGAAATACCGCCTGCCCGGCTCCACCCCCGCGTCCTTGAAGCTCGTCGTCTTTATGGCCCAGGGGCTGACCAGCTTGAGCTCCCCTGAGCCCTCCTCCCTCCTGTAGATCGTGTATCCCGAGACGTTCGGATCTATGGGAGGACGCCACGACAGCTCCACGAACCCCTCTCTATAGCTCGCCTCGACCCCCGCGGGCAGCTCCGCCGCCCTCGTCGCCTCCATCGCGTTTCGCTTAAGCTCCTCAAGCGAATTCCCGGCCACAAAGGCGAAGATCACCGTCTTGGGCGCCCTGGTCACCAGGTCGTAGGGGCCGAGCGAGATGACCGACATGAAGTCGGTCCCCTTGACCCCTATCTCGAAAGCCCTTTCGCTCATGAGCGCGTATCTGTCGGCGTCCCTGTAGCTCCAGATCTCCATCGGAACCACCCTGTGCCCGTGGACCTTCCCCCTGATGACCGCCACGCCGAAGAAGCGGGGATCCAACCCGTCCCCCTCGTCGGCGTCGTAGAAGTAAGAGAGCTTGAGCCGGTCGTCCCATCCGACCATGTCCAGGTTCGGGTTGCCGGAGGCCGGATCGGAGTCGTCGACGTCCCAGTTGGCCGCGATGGCCAGGTAAAGGCCCTTGATCCCGGCGGGGTTGAGGTTGGTGATGGTGAGCTTGACGATCACGAAATCGCCCCAGCGGGGGTGGACGGAGGGGTCCCAGGAGTAGCTCAGCTGATCGATCAGGAGGTTCAACCCGCCCTTTTTCACCTCGTATTGGGCGGGGATCTCCATCCTCCCCCCGGAAACCTCCCCCAGGGAGATGGCGCCCCTCGGCGTCGGCTCCCACTCGCCCGGGACGAGCTCACCCCTCACCTCGTCCAGATCGACGGCCGACGCCACCAGATCCGGCGAGCAGCCCGCCCAGATCTCCGACACCAGCCCCAGATAGGGCTTAGCCGCGGGGTCCGTCCTCGGGTAGACGAAGGTGGGGGCGATCACCCCGCCCGAAAGCCCCGCGAAGGCTCCGAAATCGGAGACGCCCATGACCAGGTTCCCGTTGTTGTGATACAACACGCTTTGGCCAACGCCGGCGGAGGTCGCCGCTAGCGTGAGCAGCAGGATCAACGCCCTAGCTTTCATCCCCTCCTCCCGACGGCATACATCACCTGGGTGAACACCTCTCCCGGCAGGACGCCGGTCTCGGCGGCCACGTAGAGCCTGATGAGCTTCTCGATGACCTTCCAGATCGCCCATCTAACCGCGCTCTTAAAGCCGTAGATCACGGGCTCACAGGGGTAAATCCCCTCCACCTCGAACCCCGCCGCCCTCATCACCTGGGAGAGGCTGGAGGGGGTGAAGGCCGATTCGTGGGTGAAGTCGCCGAAGCCGATCCTCGTCCCGAACGGCGAGCTCATGTTGGGGACGGTGAGGATCAGCTTGCCCCCCTCTTTGAGGGCCTCGCGCGCCGCTTCCAAGAAGTTCAGAACACGCTCTTTCGGGAAATGCTCCAGCAGGTCGAGCGCCGCTATCAGCTCGAACTCCCCCTTATGCCCCCTCAGATACTCGATCGCCTCCGCCACCTCCACCTTCCTCGCCCCCCTTCTCCTCGCTATCTCCACCTGCTCTTCGCTCAGATCTATCCCCCTGACGTCGGTGTATCCCAGGTCTTGCAGGAACAGCAGGAAATCCCCCGGCCCGCATCCCACGTCCAGTATGGGAGCGGAGCGGTTTTGGGGGAGGTGTTTCAGGAAGTAGGAGCGGTAGAACCGAGGGAGCCTCTTACGCCGCCAGGCGAGGTTCTCCAGATATCCCGAATGGGTGGTCGCGTAGCTTCCGAGAAGCCTCTCCCTATAGCCCATCCTACCCCTCCGCCACTAAAGTATACCACAGCCGGGGGCGGCGGGGTAGGGAGGGCTTACTTCATCTCGCTGGCCTCCTTTTGAAGCTCGCCGAACTTCCTCGACTGCTCCTCCATCAACATCTCCTTGTCCTTGGCGCTCTTGATGTTGACGATCCTGGGCGTGATCAGCACGATGATCTCGGTGTTCTCGACGATATCCTCCGTCTTCTTGAACAGCCTGCCTATGATCGGTATGCTTCCGAGGATCGGCACCTGATGGACCTGCCTCTGCCTCTTCTGCCTTATGAGGCCGCCTATGACGATCTGCTGGCCGTCCTCGACGTCTATGTAGGTGCTGAAGGTAGTGCTTGAGGTGACGGGTGCGTTGAACGAGGTGTATTCAAGCAGGTCGCCCGTGTTTATCTGGGTTATCTCCAGCCCTATGGTCCGCTTCCCCTCCTCGGTCTCCACGGCCTTGGAGATATGGGGGATGATCTCGATGTTGATCCCGACGTTCTCCAGGTAGTCGAAGGAGACGGTCTGCATCTCGGTGACGGGCGAGATCTGGGTCTGCCTGAGATAGGGGATGTTCTTGCCGATGCTTATGAGGGCGGGCTTGTTATCCCTGACCAGTATCGAGGGGGAGGCGAGCGTCCTGACCTTGTTTTTCTTCATCAGGGTTTTCAGCAGCGCCTGATACTCCTTCGTGACCAGCGAGTATGTGAAGCCGGTCATCTCGTTTTGAAGCTGCAGCTGGGAGTTGACCTCGGCTGTGAGCCTGTCCACGCCGAAGATCCGCTTCTCCTGCAGGGCCAGCTCAAGCCCCAGCTTCGTGTCCTCGTCCAGCGTCACCTCGAGAATGTTTATGTCGAGCCAGACCTGTCCCCTGCTCACGTCGAGCTGCTTTATGATCTTGAGCACATCGTCGACGTTACGCTGGGCGGTGGTGATGACCAGCGAGTTGGTGTTGGTATCGGCCACGATGTCGACCTGTCCGGCCAGTGTGTTTATGTCCCTGGACTCGATCACTCCCCCCATCAGGAACCTGAAGAAGGCGAACCTGCCCCTGTATGCCCTCCTGGAAAGCCCGCTTTCCCACAGCGAGTTGAGCAGATCGGCCAGCTGCTGGGCGTCGGAATATTCGAGCTGGTAGACGACGGTCGTCTCCCTGTGCTCCGTTGGGGTGGGCACGTCCAGCTCGGCTATGAACTCGTCGAGGATCTCGAAGTTTTTGGCGGGCGAGGTGGAGACGATGACGGCGTTCAAGGTGGGATAGGCCACGGCCGTCACGTTGCCGGCCAGGGCGCTTCCAGTCCTCCTCATCATCCTTCGCGGGATGAAGAAGAAGGGCGTGGGCCTTTGCGTTTGACCGAACATGTTGGAGATGATCTGGGCGACGGTCTCGGCGTCGGCGTATTTCAGCTTATAGACCTTGGTCGCCCACTCCTGCTCGGGGATGCTCTGATCCATCTGCTCTATCAGCTTATCGATGACGGCGAAGTTCTGTGGGTTGGTGGCGACGATGACGGCGTTCAACCTCTCATCGGCCACCATGTTGACGGTCCCCTGGATGCCGGCCACCCTCGTCTCCTCGCCTCTCCTCCTCTCGCGTATCCACCAGGGAAGCCCTCTTTCGACCCCCTCGAAGAGGGTCTGGAGGTTATCGACGACGGTCGCCGCGTCGGCGTTCTTGAGGATGTAGAACTTTATGGACTGCTGCTGGGTCGGCTGATCGACCTCCTTTATCAGCTCCTCGATTATCGGGAAGTTACGCGGATCTGTCACGACGACCACCGCGTTGAGCAGGTCGATCGCGCTGACCCTCACCTCCCCCACTATCCCCATCGCGGCCGCCGCCATCCCCTCGCGTCTCATCCTCCACCTCCTCTCGGCGGCCCACATCCTCAGCCTCCACCTCTCCCACTCGGGCGCCGTCCTGGCGCCCACCCCCAGAAGCTCGTCCAGCAGGTTCGCCACGTCCTCCGCCGCGGCATACTTCAGCTTGAATATCTTCATCTCCATGTTGGCCGTCGGGGATTGATCCAGCTTCTTGACCAGCTCCTCGATGTAAGCGATGTTCTCCTCGGAGGCCTTGACGATGAGCGAGTTGGTGATCGGCTCCGGCGTTATCTCTATCCTGCCCCTCAGGAGGTCGATCGCCTGCCCCTTCTCAAGCGCTTTCTTGATGAACCTCTTGGCCTCCTCATAACCCCTGCCCCTTATCCTCCTCAACACCGCCTGGACAACCCCCTCCTCTTGAAAGACCTGCTGGAGGGTTTGGGCCAGCGAGGTGGCGTCGGCGTATTTCAGCTTGATGATCTTGACCTTGAGCGGGACCTCGGGCTTGGCGTCTATCACCTTGACGATCTCGGCTATCCTGCGGATGTTGGAGGCCACGTCGGTTATGACCAGCGAGTTAGTATTGGCGTCGGCGAACAGGACGGCGTTCTGCGAGACCATCCCCTTGAAAGCCCCCACAAGCTCCTGAGCGTTGGCGTATTCGAGCGGCATCACCTGGGTTATCACCTGATCGGTCGGCTCGATCTTTTCGGGATCCTTTCCGACGTTCACAGGCACCTTCATCCTGACGGCCTTTGCTATGGTGGTTATGATGATCGTCTTGTCGGTTTGGATGGTGGTCAGGCCGAGCTGGGCCAACCCGGTCTTGATCTGCTCCAACGCCTCCTGAACCGTGACGTTTTTCAGGTTGACCAGCGATATCTTCTTATCCCTGATGTCCTCCTCGGCGGCTATGATGGTCAGGTTTGTTTCGGCGCTGAGGAACTTCAACAGCGCCGTCAGATCCATGTTGACGATGTCTAGGGTTATCCTCTTCGCTTTATTGTCAGGCCCCCGCTCCTCGACCTTCATCACCTGTTTTCCAGGCTCCTGAGCGAGGGAGGGGCTTCCCATCAGCGGGATCAGCATCGCCGTCAAAACGATCGTCCATCCGATCCTTTTCATAGCGGCTCCCCTTCCCTGGTTTTGAAGTTCAAAGCACCGTGGCTATGAGCGTCAGCTGGACGCTCAAAATCCCTTTCTTCTCATCGGCCACCCCTATCCTCAGCCCGCGTGGGTCGATCCATTTCAAGGAGTCCTTGATCCCGGCTATGAACCTCACGAGGTTCTCCAACTTCGTTTTGAAGATCAGATCGACCTGATAAAGCCTCGGCTTGTATGAGGCGGCCATCCCGTAGACGATCCCCCTCAGCTCCGCCTCCTTGGCCGCGACCTTTTTGCTGTAATCCAGGAGCGTCAGCATCGCGGCTTTCGGATCGATATCGATCGCCTCCTCCCCCAGCGCGCTGAGCAGCTCCTCCTCTATGGGCAGCAGCTCCTCATCGGAGGGCTGGGGGGAGCTTTCCCCTGAGCTCAGAAGCTCGTCCAGAACCTCCTGATAATCGCTCCTGGTCGGTATCCCCCCCTTTTCGACTATCATCCTGGCCACCCTTATCCTCAGCTCCTGGGGCAGCTGAGGGGGGATCGGCGGGAAAACGGTTTTAAACCTGAGCTGTGAGCCGGATTCGAGCGCCCGAAGCTGAGCCTTCACCTCGGCTATGAACAGCCTTCTTATCAGCTCCCTCTTGGCTTTCTGGGAGACCTGGGCGGGCTTTGACGAGGCGATCGTCCTTATCGTGAGGCTGTCGATCTTGTTTATGCCGGCCCGCTTGGCCAGGGCCGAAACCCTCCCGATTATCACCGCCTGTTCATCACCTTTGAAAGCGCTGGATCTCAGCTCCCTGAGCTGTTCGAACGATGAGAACCCGCCGATCGATTCCCTGTAGGATACGATCGCGGCCGCCTTGGCGGCGTCCATCCCCTCCACCTTCATGAGATCGGCTGCCGTCGCTCTGTTCAGCTCGTCTATCGAGAAGCTCTCCTGGAGCCTCTTCATCAGCTCATCGGATAAGATCGGATCGCCCCGGGCGCCCAGCTCGTTTTCGACCTCCGCCGAAAGCAGCCTCAAGCTCGCCTCCATGGCGGCCAGCGCTCTGGCCGTCTTCAGCTGCTCCTCCTTCAGCCTCACCTCCCCCAGCTTGGCCCTCCAGCCGGAGATGAGCGGGAGGATTAGGAGGTAGATCAAGGCGAAGGCCGCCGCTATGCCGACGAGGATTAAACCGAACTTCTCCCTTTTGGTCAACGGCCTCATCTTCCCACCTCGGCCACACCTCCCCCGGCAGCCGGCGATGGGATGCCCGATCCGGAGAGGATCTCAGGGGCTTTGGGGGAGATCTTGAAGGTTATCTGAACCTGGACGATCGGCCTTCTGTTCTTCTCGACCGTGGAGAGCTGTCCCTGTT
>QNBQ01000108.1 GCA_003645735.1 Candidatus Poribacteria bacterium | reverse complement strand
GGCAAAGCAGTGGGGGAAGTGCTGGACTCAAACCATGCTCCCCTTCATCGAGGATGTGATAAGGTATGGACTCATTCCCTCCAAGGAAGAGGTGGCCAAGAGGTGCAGGGTGGCGATAGTGGACAGGAGGCGTGATTATTACCAGTTCACCAAGACCTACAAACTGGACAGGTTTTACCCGTTGGTCAACGCCCTTTACGGGGTTAAGCACAAGTGCGAGGTGGTTCCCAACGAGAGCAGATACTTCATCGTCCCCATTCTTCCCTACTGGGTGGAGGAGGAAGCCAAAAGAAAGTTTGAGTTGGTGGTTCCCCTTGACGAAGTGGACACACACGAGGAGGCGAGGAAGTTCAAGGAAGCCCTTGACAAAATTTACCCTCCCCCTGAGGAGTTTGGAGGGGAGGCGTTTGTGGGCAAGGTGGGGGACTTGGCGGTGGTCTTGAACACGGAAGAAAGGAGGAAGGAAGCGAAGGAGGAGAGTTTTTGGGTGAAGTTTGAAAGAGGCCCTGTGGAGAAGGTGGAGGGAAGCGTGGGCTTCTCTCAATACCTCATTATGAAGGTTTTGGAGGACGGCAGTTTCTTCGTTCACGCCAACAACTATGAGGACAAGGTGACGAGGTTGAGGCTGACTTTGAGGGGAAAGGCGAAGGTGGAGGTGAAGCCTGAGGAGGCGTTAGTGAAGGTGAGGTGGGAGAGGAATAAGGCGGAGGTTGAGGTTAGCCATCGCCAAGGGGTGGTTAGAATTTTTGTCAGGTCTTGAAAGGAGGCGAGATGTTACAATGCGAGCAGGGTTGGCGTATTCTGTTGCCATTAGGAAAACGCTCCTCGTTTAATGATGTTTTTCGGAAAGCGCTCGTTCTGCGTCCCCATCTCCCTTTCAACGCCTAGGTGTTTAAAGGACGACGTGAGAGGTTGCGGAGCTGGCGGTGGGGGAACGGTTGGGGCTTCGGATTATTTTTCAAGCGGGCACGTCAGCTCCTCCGCGACAGGAGGCCGGAGGTGGAGGTGAGTTATGATGATCGCCCTCTGTTTGATGATGTTCTGGGTGAATTTCGACAAAGCGCTCGTTCTGTATCTCCCCTTCAACGAAGGGGAGGGGAAGGTGGCTCACGATATGTCCGGTTGTCACAGCGACGGGGTTATCTTCAACGCCGGGTGGGCGAGGGGGAAGCGTGGCTTCGCGCTGGAGTTCTCCGGTGACGGCTACGTGGAGGTGAAGGGCGGACCGAAGAGGGAAACCGAGGAGGTAACCCTTATGGCCTGGATATTCTCGGACGTGATGGAGCCCCGCAACGTGATCATCTCCCGGTGTTCAAAGGACAACGTGAGAGGTTATGAGCTGTCGGTGGGGGAACAGTTGGGGCTTCGGTTTGAGGTTTTCTCCAAGGGGGAACCCGATGAGAGGATCGCCGTCGTTAAGGCGGAAAACGTCCTGAGGCGGTCGAGATGGACCCATGTTGCGGTCACGTTCAAGGGGAAGGAATTCATCCGGGTCTACGTCGACGGCCTCCTCAAAGCTGAGGGGAAGATGGATTTTAAGTGCTCGTTCGACAACACGGAACCGCTCCGGATAGGGGTCGGATTTTCCAAGCCGAGAACCTTCTTCTTTAAGGGGCTCATAGACGAAGTCCTCATCTTCAACAGAGCGCTTTCCGAGGAGGAGATCCGACGGGTGATAGAAGGGATGGCCGTCTCACCCCGGGGTAAGCTTCCTGCAACCTGGGGAATGGTCAAATATCCGGGCCCATCGCCGCTCAAGGGCAGAAGGAGATGATAAGGTGGGACGTCGCCGATCCCCCTCGGAGCATCTCCTGAAAGGAAAGGCGGCCCCGGGGGTGTCGTTGAGGGCGGTCCTTCTGGGGGCGTTCCTCTCGGCGCTCCTCGCCCTTCTCGTCCCCTACACCGACATCTACATGAAGGCCTCGGAGCTGAGCGGCTGCCATTTCGGCGTCGGCCCCATCTCCCTCTTCCTGTTTCTTACTATTCTCCTCAACCCCGCCCTCAAGGCCATCTCATCCCGCCTCTCCCTCAGCCCCTCCGAGCTTCTGGTCATCTTCTGCATGATGCTCGTCGCGGTCGGGATACCCAGCTACGGGCTTGTGGCTCAGCTCCTGCCAGCGATCACCGCGCCGTTCTACTACGCGGACGAGGCGAACGAGTGGAAGGAGATATTCCACAGCTATCTGCCGGATCAGCTTTTCGTCAAGGAGAGGTCCGCTCTTAGGATGTTCTACGAGGGGGCAAGGGGAAACCCGATACCGTGGGGTGAGTGGGTGGGTCCGCTGCTGTGGTGGGGTCTTTTGACGGCGCTCCTCTACACCTTCATGTTCTGCCTCAGCCTCCTGATGGAGAGGAGGTGGATAGAGGAGGAGAGGTTGAGCTTCCCGCTGGTTCAGCTCCCGATAGAGATTGCCCGATCCGAGAGGAGCTCAACTTTATTTAACCCGTTCTTCAAAAACCCGCTTATGTGGGTGGGGTTTTCCATACCGGCCCTGATACACACGCTCAACGGGCTTCACTTCTACTTCCCGGGCTTCCCCCATGTGAACTTGAGGCCCAGGATAAGGGTATTCGAGGGGACGCCCCTCTGGCCTTTCAACAGGTATTGTTTCATCTACTTCTCCGTGATAGGGTTCTCATACCTCCTCCCAACAGAGGTTTCCTTCAGCGTGTGGTTCTTCTGGATGCTCTGGAGGTTTCAGATCTGCGTCGCATCGGCGCTCGGAGTGGGGGCGGCGTTCAGCCGAGTTGGGCTGGGTCAGTTCGGGGGCGCCTTCCTGACCTTCGCCCTGGGAACCCTCCTTTCGGCGAGATCATACCTGATGCGGACGCTCATCTCCTCGTTAAAGTCCGGGGATGGGGGATACAGGCTCCCCCGCCTCGGCATGGCCCTTTCGGGCCTCGGCATAATCGCCTGGCTTTCGGCCTGGGGGATCTCGCTCTGGTATTCCATCCTGCTGTTAGGCCTCTTCCTCTCCCTGTGTATAGGGCTTGGGAGGGCGGTATGCGAGAGCGGGATGCTCTTTGCCAAGGCCCTGGACACCGTCACCCCATCCACCTTGCTCAACCCGATGGTGGGGACCAGGAGAATAGGTCCGCAAAGCCTCTCCCTCACGGCCCCCGTTGAATACACCTTCATGTTCGACCTTAAAACGTTCCTCTTCCCCGCTCTGATGCAGTCGCACAGGGTTGCCCGTAGCCTTAGGCTTCCCCCGGGCCGTTTCGTTCCCCCGCTCGCCCTCGCCGTCTCCTTGAGCGTTTTGATCTCCATCCCCTTCAGCCTCTTCCTCATATACAGGTTCGGCGGTTGTGAGATGGATCAATGGTTCTACAACAGAGGTCCCAGATACATCTACTCGGTGCTTGCCAGAAGCATATCGTATCCGGAGGGGATAGATGTGGGCTGGTGGGTTTCGGCGATATGCGGCGGCCTTTTCACAGCGGCCCTGATCCTTTTGAGGAGAACGATATGGTGGTGGCCGCTTCACCCCATCGGTTACATCCTGGCGCAGTCCTGGGAGACGGAGAGGATATGGTTCTCCTTCTTTCTGGGCTGGCTTTTCAAGAGGAACATACTCAAGTTCGGCGGGCCGAGGCTTTTCAGGAGGACGAGGATGTTCTTCCTCGGTTTGATCTTCGGCGAATACGGGACGGCCGCCATATGGCTCCTGATAGATATGCTCCTGGGGAGGGAGGGGCATAAGGTCTTCCCCTGAAAGGCTATGGGTTTCCCCGGAAGGGCGGCCAGGTTTCCAAAATATTTTCAAAACACGTTGACATAACTTTCGGATTGCGATATAATTGAAGAGGACGCTGATAAGGGGGTGGCTACGATGGCGTTAAAAGTTTTGTTGTCCTTCGTTTTGGTTTTCTTCATCATCTCTTCAAGCGAGGCGGGCGAGTTCAAGGACGAGTTCAAAGGACCCGAGCTGAGGGAGAAGTTCTGGGTCGTAAAGAAAGTGGGGAACGCTTTCTACAAAATAGAGGGCGGAAAGCTCATCCTCTCCTCTCCCAGGGAGACCGATGGGATAATCCTGTATTACCGTGAGGAGGTGTCGGAGGAAGGGTTCTCATTTGAGGTTATGTGCGACTCCTCCGGGATCGCAAACAGCGGATACGTCACCACCCTCAAGGTCATGACCCCTCCTGAGAGAAGCGAGGTTTACAACCCCCTGAGGCTCGCCCAGTTCAGGCTCAAACCCCATTCCTGGAGGGTGAGGGATGAGAACATAAGAACCGTGCTTGACGGAAAGATCACGCCCGGGATGCACACATACAAAATAGAGCTCCTCAAAGACACCATAAAATTCTACTTCGATGGGAAAGAGGTGGCTGAGATACCCAGGATAGCCGAAAAGAGGTTCTTCGCCGTCTCGCCTGACCCTTACGCCGAGGATTACAGAGGGGAGCTTGTGATAGAGTATATCAAGGTCTCAGCTCCATGGATAACCCCCGTTGAAGCCGATGGGAAGCTCGCCACCCTGTGGGGGAGGATCAAATCGCGGTAACGTCGCAGGACGGCCCTTTATGCGCCGTCCCAATTCAGAGAGTTCATCGCGGGATCTCCTTCGGAGGAAGGTTTATTATCCTCCAGAGCTCTCCTGAAAGCAGCAGAATTGTAAAGCTTTTTCTAAAGTAAATTGACAAGATTTTTCGTTATGAGGTATAATACCCCTGGGGGGTAATTCACCGTTCGGAGGAGGGGGGAGAGATGAAAGCGACAGGAGCATTATTGTTGACTGCTCTGGTCTTGACATATGGGGTTTTTGCTGCCTCATGGGAGTATGTTTACGACGGCACGAAACTCCCCGATGATCCCGCGCTAGGCGACAAGGTGTGGAAGGTCTTCAACAAGGGGATAAAGACATCGGAGGTCTGTGAGATCACGCCCGAAGGTGAGCTTCACATCACCGACCCTTCCGATAAGGTCTGTTTCTTCTACCGTGAGCACAAGGACCTATCGCATACAACCCTCGAGGCCCGCGTTAAAGTTCTATCTCAGTCCGGCCCACCGTATACCGTCTGTCTGGAGATAGAGGACGGACCCGACACCACATATCTGTGTCTGTTCCCGGATCATATAACCCTCGTGGGAGGCCCGACTCACATGGTCGATATGACGGAATACCGTATCCTGAGGATGGTCAGGGATGGGAAAACCGTGACCGTCTACGTAGATGACGAGAAGGTGATAGAGGGTCTGGTGGGAGGAGATACGAGCAGCAGACACGCAATCACATTCGGCGCGGGATCGACCCCTGGAACGGGGGAGCATTACTGGGATTACGTCGTTTATACAACAAGAGGTGCCTTCTCACCTGAGGACCTTCCGAATTATCAGTCGTCCCTACCGGTCGAAAGCGGGGGGAAGCTCGCTATATGTTGGGGAAAGCTTAAATCTTCGATGTGACTTGAAGAGGGGGTGAAAGAGATGAAAATAACAGGAGCATCTTTACTGTCTTTACTGGTGGTTCTGGCCCTGGCGTATGGGGCCTTCGCAGCTTCGTGGGAGTATATCTACGACGGCACGAAGCTGCCGGATGATCCCGCTCTGGGCGATAAGGCGTGGAAGGTTTTCATAACCAAGGGGGCGAAGACGTCGGAGGTCTGTGAGATCACTCCCGAGGGGGAGCTCCACATCACCGATCCTTCCGACAGGGTCTGCTTCTTCTACCGTGAGCACAAGGACCTATCGCATACAACCCTTGAAGCCCGAGTTAAAGTCCTCTCACAGTCCGGCGCCCCATACACCATCTGTTTAGAGATAGAGGACGGGGCGGATACGACATACCTCTGCCTCTTCCCCGATCATATCACGCTCGTCGGCGGTCCCTCCTACGAGGTGGATCTGACGAAGTATCATACCCTGAGGATGGTCAGGAAGGGTAAAGATGTGATCGTTTACGTCGATGGCAAGAAGGCGATAGAGGGGAAGGTGGGCGGAGACACGAGCAGCAGACATGCGATCACGTTCGGAGCGGGCTCAACCGGTGGAACAGGTGAACATTACTGGGATTACGTCGCTTACACCACGAAAGGCGCCTTCTCACCCGACGAACTCCCCTCCCCTACAGCTCCCGCAGGGGTCGAAAGGAGGACTTTGCCGATAACGTGGGGGGAGATCAAGCGGATGTAGAGGTTCCTCCCGCCCCAATCTGGATATGAACCATCCCAAAGCTCAATTTGAAGGCGAATGAAATTTCGGAGACGCTCCGATGTCACCCTCCGCTCCATAGCCCTCGGCTCCATCCTGGCGTGTGTGAACTGCTACTGGATCATATTGATGCTCT
>QNBQ01000107.1 GCA_003645735.1 Candidatus Poribacteria bacterium | reverse complement strand
TTTTCGGGAAGAAGCCGTTGGTGGGGATAAATCCTGATGAGGTGGTGGCGATGGGTGCTGCGATACAGGCAGCGGTGTTGACGGGAGAGGAGGGTGTGAAGGACATCCTGTTGTTGGATGTGACGCCTCTGTCGCTCGGGATCGAGACGCTGGGCGGCGTTATGACGGTTCTGATACCGCGCAACACGACTATCCCGACCCGCAAGAGCGAGATCTTCACCACCGCCGAGGACAACCAGACCTCGGTCGAGATACACGTCCTGCAGGGCGAAAGACCTATGGCCGCCGACAACAAGACGATCGGCAGGTTCAGGCTAGACGGCATACCTCCGGCTCCCAGGGGCGTGCCACAGATAGAGGTGACGTTTGACATCGATGCGGACGGCATACTGCACGTGTCGGCCAAGGACCTGGCCACCGGCAAGGAGCAGAAGATAACGATCACCGCCTCCAGCGGCCTGAGCGAGGAGGAGATTCAGAGGATGATCAGGGAGGCCGAGGAGCATGCCGAGGAGGACAAGAAAAAGCGTGAGCTGGCCGACCTGAAGATCAGGGCCGACTCGCTCGCCTACGACACGGAGAAGAACCTGCGCGAGCTGGGCGACAAGCTCGATCCGTCCCTCCGCTCCAGGGTGCAGTCCGCGCTGGAGAAGGTTAAGAGCCTGATGAAGACCGCCACGCTCGACAACATGGACGAGCTGAGGAACGCCGTCGACGAGCTGACCAAGGCCTGGCACGAGGCCGCCGCGAAGCTGTATCAGGCCGCCGGCGCCAGGCCGGGCGGAACCTCCGGGACGACTGAGACCGGATCGGGCGGGACGAGCTCGACCGAGGGCCAAACGGGCGGCGGGCAGGGAGAGGTGATCGACGCCGATTACGAGGTCATGGATGACGACGACAAAAAGAAATAAAGCTTGACGCTCCCCAAGGCGCCCCGGGGACATGGCTCCCCGGGGCTTTTTTTGTCCCCCTTGACACACATCCCATCGGAAGCTATAGTATCGCCGGAGATCGACCTGATAGGAGGTGCGCGATGTTGAGGGCGTCGATATGGGCAGCGATGTTTTTCATCCTGGTGATACCTCCGGCGGTTCAGTGCGATCCTAACGAGGGGCTGGTGGGCTACTGGCCGATGGATGAGGGGAGCGGCGATAAGGTCGCCGACGCCACAGGAAACGGCCACGACGGAACGATTAAAAACGCGAAATGGGTCAAAGGTAAATACGGGAACGCCCTGGAGTTCAACGGCGTCGATTCGATCGTCGACATCGTCTACAAACCCGACCTGACGCCCGTCGACGGCGTGACCATGGCGGCCTGGGTCTATCCAACCGATGACACAAGGAGCTGCATATTCGGGCAGTTCGGCGGCTACGGTATGGCCCTCTTCACAGGGCTGAAGCTGAAATGGGTGATATGGGGCGACGACTGGATAAGCGACGTCTCCATACCCCAGAACGAGTGGTCATACGTCGCGATGGCTTATGACATCAAAGGCGGCAAGAGGCTCATGTTCCTGAACGGCAAGCTCGTCGACGAGAAGGAGACGCACACGCCCATCCCCAACGTTCAGAACCACTTCGGGATAGGGCTGTGGGTTGGATGGCCCGAGGCATGGGGGGATGACATGTTCAAGGGCATCATAGATGAGGTGAAGATCTGGAACAGGGTTTTGACCGAGGAGGAGCTGATGGAAGCGAGCGGTCCCGCCCCGGTCGAGCCTCAAGGCAAGCTGGCGACCACCTGGGCGGAGGTCAAAAGATGAAGCGATTTAAACCCCTGAGATGATCAGAGCAATCGAGCTGACGAAGAGATACGGCGATGTGCTGGCCGTCGACAGGCTGAACCTGGAGGTCAAAGGGGGAGAGGTTTTCGGCTTCCTGGGGCCGAACGGCGCAGGCAAAACCACCACAATAAACATGCTGGCCTGCCTGATCCGCCCCACCTCCGGAACAGCCCTCATCTGCGGATACGACATCGGGAAGGAGCCGCGCAAGGTCAAAGCTATAACGGGGCTGATGCCCGAAACGCCCCGCCTCTACGAGACGCTCACCGGCAGGCAGTTCGTCGAGTTCGTCTCCTCGCTTTACGGGGTCGATGAGAAGGAGGCATCCCGGAAAATGGAGGAGCTGTTTGAGATGTTCGAGCTGACGGACGCTGCGGACGAGCTGATAAAGAGCTACTCACACGGGATGCGCAAAAAGCTGCTGTTCATCTCGCTGATCGTCCAGAACCCCAGGGTCCTTTTCCTCGACGAGCCGACGAGCGGGATGGACCCCAGGGCCGCCAGGAGCGTCAAGGAGATCCTGAGTAAGCTGGCCAGGGAGGGGAGGACGATCTTCATGACGACACATATCCTGGAGATAGCCGAGAGGATGTGCGACAGGATCGGCATCATAGACAAGGGGAGGCTGATCGCCGTCGGGACATTGGACGAGCTGAGGGAGCTGGCCCAGGAAGCCGACCTGGAGGAGATATTCCTTAAGCTGACCGGCTGAAAAGAAAAAGGGAGGGGAGGAGCGAAGCGAGGCGGCGATCAGAGGGGTTCAAACGATGATCCGCTTCAATCGGACCGGTTTTTGATCCGCTCTATCAGCGAACGTATCCCCTCCCTTCTCCTGACCACAACTCTCACCTCACCGCCCTGAAACTCGCCCTTCCGCTCGAACTCCTCAAACAGCCCCTCGAGCTCCATGTAGACCTCCTTAAGCTGCTCGATCGTCTCCTCATCGGCGTCCCACATCCCCCGCCTGTAGGCCTCGAGCAGCCTCCTGACGATCTCCTCCAGGGCGTAAGGGTTGTGCTCCATGAACCACTCCCTCATGCCCATGACGATCCGCCTGTGTATCTCGTCGTAGATCCAGTCCTCCACGACGCCCGCCGTCGCGTCCCACCCGTAAAGGTGGACCACCCTGGAGGATATGTCCCCGGCGCCTTTATATCCGTGCCTCCTCATCCCCTCAAGCCACTTCGGGTTGAGCAGCCTGGTCCTGACCACCCGCTCTATCTCCTCCCTCATATCGCGCACGGAGGGGCGGTCGGGGTCGCGCGTATCACCCCAGTAATTCCTCACCTCCCTCCCCGATATTGCGCTAGCAGCGGCGGCCATGCCGCCCTGATAGCCGAAATAACAGCAACAGCCTAGAAGATCATGCTCGTCGCTCTCCAGCTTGTTGAAGGAAACCTCGACCTTTCCCAGGTTGAAGGCGAAGGATCTGTGGGCCGGCTGGCCGTATACGCCCGCTCCGTAAGCGTAGCCCCCCCAATCGACGTAGACATCCCTTAAATCGTCTTTATCCTCCCAGGCCGAGGCCTCGACGGCGTAGTTGACGCCGGCCCCGTAGCTCCCCGGCTGAGCGGCGAACACCCTGAACGTGGCCTCCCTTTCCGACAGCCCCATCTCCATCGCCTCCACCTTGTGCTTCCTGACGAAGTTCATCTCCGGCGGCTCGTCCAGATCGGCCACCGTTCTCACGGCCTCGTCGATCATCTCCCAAATATGCGGCAGCGCGTCGCGCATTATGCCGCTCAGCCTGACGGTCACGTCTATCCGCGGCCTGCCCAGCTCCTCAAGCGGTATCACCTCGATACCCCTGGCCCTGCCGCTCTGATCCCACCGGGGCCTGACCCCCAGGAGATGTAATATCTGGGCGACCTCCTCGCCGTCGGCCCTGAAGACGTCCATCGAGAAGAGGACCATCCCCACCGATTCGGGATACCTCCCCTCCTCGTGCAGATACCTGTGGAGCAGCTCCTCGGCCAGCCGCCTGCCCACCTCGACCGCCGCCGGGGTGGGAGCTCTCCAAGGGTCAACGCCGTAGAAGTTCCTCCCCGTCGGCAAAACCTCCACCCTGCCTCGCGTCAGGCTTCCCGACGCGCCCGGCTCGATGAATCCCCCGTCCATCCCTTTGAGCAGCTGCGGTATCTCCCTCCTCGTCTCCTCAAGCTTCGAGGCTACCTCCAGGCCGTATTCGATCGTCCTCAGCAGCTTCCCGACGGCCTCGGGCCGCTTCACCCTCAGAACCTCTTCGACAATCCTCTCATCGGCGCCCCTCTCCAACGCCAGCTTCATCAGCTCCCTCGCCTTCCCGATCGCCTCCTCCAAGGCAGGGCCTGAGGAGGGATCTTCGAGCATCGCCTCGTAATCCCCTCCCTCGACCTCCACGATCCCCCTCCTGATGGAGGGGACATCGCCGTCGAACCTGAGGATCGAGACGAGCATATCGACCATCTCGTCGCCCTGGGGCGGCTCGCCCAAGATGTGCAGGCCGTAGGGGATCATCGTCTCGCGCATCAGCGTCAGCTTGGAGTGCAGCTCCTCCCTCACCTCCTCGAACCCCTTCTCCCCCTCGATCAGGTTGGCCTCCCGGGCAGCCTCGATTATCCGCCGCTCCAGAACCCTCATCCTCGACTCATCCCCCGTCCTCCGCGCGTCCTCATACTGCCTCAGAAGCCCATCTATCTCCTCCAGCTCGTCATACAGGCCGGAGGGGGTTACGGTCGGGATGAGATGGTCGATCAACGTCGCATACCCCCTCCTCTTGGCCGTTATCCCCTCGGGCGGGTTGGAGATCGTGTAGATGTAGAGGTGGGGTTTGTCGGCGATGGAGATCTCGGGGAAATCCTCCGAGGCCAGCCCGGCGCTTTTGCCCGGGAGGAACTCGAGGTAGCCGTGCGTGCCGACGTGGATCACCAGGTCGGAGTTCTCGGCTATCCACATGTAGGTGGCGAGCCAGTGATGAGGCGGCGGGAGGGTCGGATCGTGGAGTATCTTGCAGACCTCCCCGTCACATCTCGCCCCCGCGCATCCCCGTTTGGGCTGGACGATCACGTTGACGTTCCCGAACCTCAGCCCCGTGACGAGTATCTTATCCTCGTAAACCATCCCCTCCCCCGGCGGCTCGCCCCAGCTCTCCAGGACCCTTTGACGTGCCCCTTCGGGCAGCGAATTGAACCACCTCCTGTATCTTTCGAGATCGACGAACGCCAGGACGCCCCCCTTGGAGACGATCTCATCGACGGTCGTCCACCTGAACTCGGAGATCGCCTTCCGATCGAGTATCATCCTTATCAGCTCCTCGCCCGACTCGGGTATCCCCTCCACCCTGTAGCCCATCTCCTTCATCGCCCTCATGACCCTCACCACGCTCTCGAGCGTGTCCAGCCCGTATCCCCTGCCGACGGTTGCCTCGACGCTCTTGCAAGGGGCGTTGTGCAGCACGAATGTCACCCTCCGCTCGCCGATCGGTTTGTCCTTCAGCGCCAGCCACCCCTTGATCCGCCTGACTATGAAGTTGACCCTGTCCTCGATCGGCATCTGCAGGGAGTAGCTCCCGTTTATCCTGGGCTCCTCGACGTCGACCTTCGCGCTGGCCACTACCGGCTCGATCGTCCCCGAGATCTCGGGCTGGGCGACCGACATGATCAGGCTCATCGGGCTTATCCCCTGCGGATCGGCCCGCCATTCCTCCTCGGTTTTGTAATACTCCTTCACCCCCTGAAGGATCGGGGCGTTCAGCCTCTCAAGCGGCGCCGAATCCCCCCGAAGCAGCGTGAACGACTGGAGGTTGACGATCAGATCGCACCCCTCCATCAGCTTCAGGGCCTCCTCGACTCCCGGTATGCCGAGCCTGGGGTTGGGCATGCCGTAGCTGAAGACCGGCACAACGCCTATCCCCTCCCCCTCCAGCCTCTCCACGAGCAGGTCGACCAGGGCCGTATCGCCGTTTTCCCACTGCGACCTGTAAAACAGTATGCCGACCCTCGCCCTCAGCGGATAGCTCCTATCGAACTCCTCCCTCGACTCGAAGACCCCCAGCCTCGGATGGTAGATCCCCTGCCACGGGATCGGCTCGGGGGGTTCGGGGCGGAAGTCGCGGCCCGCCAGCTTCCCCAAAAACAGGATCAAGTTCCTCAGGTTTTTAAACCCCCCATACCTGTAATACCTCTCCGCCTCCAGAACGGCCTCGGGCGGGACGTTGCTCCTTATGCCCCCCTCGCCGAACGAGACGACGACCCTCCCCGGTTTTCCCTCGATCAGCTCATCGGCCCGCTCGAACGAGGAGCTGTAAAACAGGAGCGCGTCGGCGTTCTTGGCGTAGGAGATGAACTCGTCCAGATCGACGACCGATCTGGGCGTGATCGCCCTCAGCTCAACCTCATACCCTTCCTTCCGAAGCGATTCGACCGCCTCGGCCATCAACCTCAGGACGCTGCTCGAATACCCTATGACGGCGGCGACTTTGAAGACGCCTCTCTCGGCCATCTCCTCACCTCCTCCAATCCGCTTTGGGGACGATCACCCTTCTTCCC
>QNBQ01000106.1 GCA_003645735.1 Candidatus Poribacteria bacterium | reverse complement strand
TTCTTACCGTCATACGTGGCCACATGGCCGAACTCGCCAGGGGTCAAGAGCTTGGTTCCGCTCAGACTGTTTTCCGACTTAATCATAAAACCGCCCCGGACGGGCTGTCAAGCTTGAACCCCTGCGTCAGGGGCGCTGAGGGGCGATGAGGTAACGGGCAGCGTCCGGAACGGTTCGGAACCAAATGATCTCCCTTTCACGCCGCAGATCGACGCGACCGAGCGATCGTCCGTCCTTCGAGAAGGCCTCTATCGCGATCCCTCCTTCGAACCCCTCGTCGATCATCCCCGGCCTCAGGCCGATCTCGAACTCGGCGTCCCGCGGGTGGGTTATCAGCTCGAACCTACCCTCCCCTGCCCTCCTCAGGATGACCACCCCCGCCGTGATGAGGTAACCGAAATCGATCGGTTTCCTTTCGAAGTTCACCCTGCCGCGAACGCCCACCTCGACCTCCGATGGCGGCGGCTCGAAGGAGATCCGCCCGCCCTTTAAGACGAGCGTCCCGACCTTATAGCGCGCCGAGCCGTCGTCCAGCCCCTCGATCATGACCCTCCCCTTCCGGTCGTAAAGCCCAAGCCTGATCTCGTATCTGCCGTCCGGCACGCCCTCCGGAACCTCCACCTCATACGGTCCATCTACGACCTCTGCCCCCGCCTCCCACCTCGTCGTGGGCAGCTTCGGCCTGTGGTCGTGCTGGAAGACTATCCCGTCGTCCCTGTCGGAGACCTCGAAGTTGACGAAGTGGACGAACACGGTCAGGTCGCGGGAGGTGACCTCCTCCAACGCTCTCCTCCCGACTTTGAACCTGTAGGTTATCCTGAACCTCCGGGGGGCCATCGGCTGGAGCTCGACCGAGGGCGAGACCTCGGCTATCTTGCCCCTCTCAGGCGGAAAACCCCTGCCGTTGGCGAAGAGCGTCTCCACCCGCCCCTTGCGCCCTTCGAGGCAGAAGTCGACCGCGAACTCGCCTCCCGGCTCAAGGGCCGTCCAGGCCTCGAAATCGTCGGCCAGCGCCAGGAAGCCGAACTGCGGAAGCTTCCTGCCCTCCACCTCCCAGATCCCCTCCGACCCGTTGACCCAGAGCCTCAGGCCCGAATCGTATTCGACGAAGATCCTTTCGAGCGGCGCCCCCAGCGCCAGGGCGACCGATGAGGGGACGAGCTGCCCGTCTACTTCGTAGAGTATCCTCCTCGCCTTAGCCCTTGTATATCTCGCCTGAACGGGGCGAGTCAGGTAATACTCCTTGAGGACCCAATCCAGGCATCTCCAAAGCTCGGTGGGGATAAAGGCGGCGTGTCCGAAGGCCAGCTCCATCGCCCTGTATTTGTCCATCTTCTCCGGGGAGGGCATTCCGCGCCAATACCCCTTGGGGTCGTCCTGCCACCTGCTCCAGTATCCCATCCCGTGGTTGACCATCTGCGGGTGTATCTTCAGGAGGTCGAAATCGACCAGCCACGGCGCCCACTCCTTCCTGACGACCTGCGCCTCGACCCCGTCCACCAGGCCGGCCCACCAGAAATGCTTGTTGCCCTCCCCGAAAAACGGCCCCTCGTGCGCCTCCCTCGCCACCTTGAACAGCTCCAGGTTCCCCTTCATCCTCCCCTTAAACATCGCCGCGTCCGGCTCCCGCGCGTCGCAGTCCAGATGCAGCCAAGGCGGGGCGCAGGAGTTGACGTCGTAAAAGCAGGCGGTGGTTCGGTATCTCCGGTGTATCTCGGGCGAGTATTTCCGCGCGTATTTTGCCATCGCCCAGTTCTTGTAGGCATAGCTCTGTATGCCGGTTCCCCTGTTGAACCAAGCTTTACGCCAGCTGCCGTCGGGGTTGAGCGCCACCTCATCGGGGTTCCACTCGTGCGAGTTGGGGTAGAAATCGATGTAGTTCTCGTGCAGCGCGAAGAGCCATCCCGCATCCCTGCACGCCTTCGACAGCTTCTTTGCCCCCTCATCGCCGCCCAGATCGGGGTTGGCGGGGACGGTCGTGGGAAGGGCGTTGTCGTAGCCGTATCGCTGCCAGACATGCTTGAGCATTATCGCCTTCGATATCCCGTAGCTCGAAAGCTCCCTCACCCATTCGGCATCCTCCGCCAAGTGCCCGCCCCAGATGTCGAAGACGACCCTGTCGCCGATCAGGTCGAAATAGGGCGACGGCTCCCAGGGGATGTTCCTCAGAACCTCGGGGAACTCGCGCGAGACGGTGAAGAGGCACACATCCCGGACGGGGTTGCGCGTCCCGTCGGTCTTCCTCAGGTAAAAAGAGGCGGTCGGCCTCAGATACGAGGCGTCGGAGCGGGTGAAGTCGAGGTAGACGGAGCAGAAGGCCCTCTGAGTTGGGAGGTAGAAGACGCCCGTCTCGAAGAGATAGGGGACGAAGATCGACCTCCTCAGACCCGCCACCGGGCCGCCGAACTCGACCTTCGACGCCCATCCCTCGAAAGTTCTGAACTCGAAAAACAGCGTCTTGCCCTCGATCCAGAACGTTCCCTCACCCCTTTTGACCTCGTCGCCACATCCGAACGCGTAGAGAAGCCTCAGCCTCCCGTCCTCGAACGATTCGACCTCGACGCCTTTCACCTCAACCCTCCCGCCCTCAAGCTCGACGTAACCGGGCTTGAAGGCGTAAAACGGCTCCTCATCGTCGAGCCTCACCTCCACCTCGGCGGGGAAGACGCCTTCCCGGGGCCGAACAACGTAGATCAACTCGCAATCCTCGCCGTCGTAGATGAACCTGAACTCATCGCCGACCCGCTCCGCCCCGTTGGAGAAGCGGTAGTGGACCGAGGGCTTAACCCCGAGGGAGGGGTCGTTGGACAGCCCTTCGAGCGTGACCTTCAAGACCTCAGGCGGCTTTGGCCGGGGAGCTTCACCCTCCACGACTATCATGGGGTCGCCCCACAGCGAGTAATCCCAGGAGGGGTTGTTCCTCGGGCCGGGGCCGACCTCAAGCCTCAGCGTCAGCTCCTTTCCGGCGAATTTCGACAGATCTATCTCGTGCCACTCCCAATCGAACCTCCGTATGTGCTTCTTGAAAGCCTCCCTCCCGTTCAGGTAGACCGCATAGGTGACCCCGTCGCTCCCCCTCTGGATCTCGGGTTTCCTCCACATCGAGCATCCGAAGACGAGCTTCGCCCTCCTCCCCTCGGGCAGGCGGAGGTGGTAATCGACCCAGGCGGTTCCCCCGCCCCTCCTCCAGGGGCAGTGGAGGAGGATCGTCGGGACGCCGTCCTGCTCCTCCCAGACGGTGTAGGAGACGCCCGCCACGGGCTCGAAATGGCCCGTCCAGCCCAGGCCCAGATCGACCGGCTTCCCGTCGCCTATCCGATACCCCACGCGGTAAAGCCCTATCTCCGATAACCTGACCGTCCCCTCGATCCGAACGGCCAGGGCAGGGATGAGCAGCGCCAGCAGGAGGATCATCGCCGTTCACCTCCCAAGCTCTTTTCTGAAGGCGGCGTATTGCCTGTGGATATGCCAGCCGTTTTTCAGATAGAACCCCGTCGCCGCCCAGCTGGCTATCGCCATGGGGGCGCCCGCCTCCTTCATCCTCAGGCACGACTCCATAAGCAGCCACGAGCCGATCCCGTTCCCCCTGTATTCCTCCAGCACAGCTATCGGCCCGAACCATCCGCGTCCCTCGCCCGTCCCGAAGTTGGCCCAGCCCACAATCTCGCCTCCTTTCAATGCGACGAGCGTGTTCCCCCTCTCCTCCGCATACCTCTGCTCCCATCCCTCGGGGAACCAGTGGGGCATGTTCAGCTTCTCGACGAACCGGCGCATCGCGTCGAGCATCTCAGGCCGGTATCCCTCCACCCTCACCCCCAGCCTCTCCGCCCTCCTCTTCGCCTCAAGCTGATACTCCGTCGGCGCGTAGCTACGGAGATCCACGGCCAGGTCGTCTATCGTCGCTATCCTCCGATACCCCATCGCCTCAAACAGCCTCAACAGCCGTTCATATCGGAGATCTACGCCGGGGAAGAGGTATCTGCCGGTGTAGAGAACGACCTTGACAACTCTTTTGCCCTTCGATTTGATGTATCCCTCCGCCGCTTCGATCAGCTCTCGTCCTATCTCATCGTGATCCGCCCGGCCTTCGTCTACGAAGATGGCCTTTATGTAGCCGTCATCCTTTTCCTCGGGTCTACCCCTGCCGTCCCTGCCCTTGATCCCCTCCCTGACAACGGCGCTTACGAACCCGGTTATCCCGCCTTGATCCACGGCGACCAGGTTCCCCGCCGCCTCGCAGTTCGGATCCTCCAGGACGGCGTATCTGAACTTTTCCTCGGTTATGGGGTCGTGGATCAAGCTTCGGTTCCACTTCTCGACCAGTTCCGGGACATCCGAGCTTTCAAGCTTTCTAATCACCGTTTCCCCTCCTCAGGGGGTTTCACCCGGTATTCTAGGGGAAAGAGGGGGAGCTGTCAACCCGGCTGGAGCCGGGCATAGGGGGGAGGATTCGAATGCCCTTCCAGCGCCGGTTCTTGACTGGCCTTTGAGGGTATGGTATATTAAAGGGTGGCGTCCGGAGCAGGTCAGGCGGTCGCGCTCGCCGCCTCTTCTGGGGTGGCGGGTGAGGAAAGTCCGGACTCCTCGGGCCAGGGTGCTGGGTAACGCCCAGGTCGGGGTGACCCGATGGAAAGTGCCACAGAAAACAGACCGCCGAAGGCCCCCTCGACAGGGGCCAGGCAAGGGTGAAAAGGTGGTGTAAGAGACCACCAGCGGCCGCCGAGAGGCGGTCGGCTTGGCAAACCCCACCCGGAGCAAGGCCAAATAGGAGGGCATGGGACGGCCCGCCCAACGCCCTCGGGTTCGGCCGCTTGAGGCCTGTGGCAACACAGGCCCCAGATGAATGACCGCCACCCCAGACCGGGCAACCGGCTGGGGGACAGAATCCGGCTTATCGACCTGCTCCGGGCGCGCCTTCAAATCCTCGGCCGGAGGTGCTGAGCCTTGGCCCAGGAAAGAGGGATCAAACGGCAGATCCAGCTCCCCTTGACGGAGGCTATTAAGATCAGCTTCGAAAGCCTGAGGATCAGGTTCTGGAGGTCGCTTATAACAACCGCCGGCATATCGCTGGGGATCGCTTTCCTGGTGTCGGTCGTCGCGAGCGCGACGATATCGGCCAACGTCGAGGCCAACCGCGGCGCCCGCGAGGCGGAGATCGACATCCTGGCGGCCCAGGAGGCCAAGGAGGCCGGCAGTATATCCCCCCAGAGCATCTGGTTGATATCGATGTCCCTCATCGTCTGCGTCGTGGGGATAGCCAACTCGATGCTGATGGCCGTCACCGAGAGGTTCCGGGAGATAGGGACGATGAAATGCCTCGGCGCCCTCGACAGGTTCATAGTCGAGCTTTTCCTGTTGGAGTCGGGCTTCCAAGGGCTGGCCGGCGCGTTTATAGGAGCCCTGATAGGCCTTCTGACGGCCGTGCTCGTCAACCTCAAAAACTACGGCCTCGACACCTTCGTCTTCTTCCCGGGGCTGAAGATCCTGGCCATAATAGCCGCCGCCTGCCTGCTGGGGGTGATCCTCTCGGTGATAGGAGCGGCGGGGCCGGCGTATAAGGCGGCCAAGATGCCCCCGGCCGAGGCGATGAGGGTGGAGGTGTGATCATGCCCGAACTGGCGGATGACGTGGTCGTCAAGGTCGAAAACCTCGTCAAAGAGTATAAGATGGGCAGCACCATAGTCAGGGCGCTGAGGGGGATAACGCTCGAGATCAAACGGGGCGAATACATCTCCATAATGGGGCCGTCGGGCTCGGGAAAGACCACCCTCTTCAACATGATAGGCGCCCTGGACAAGCCCACCTCCGGCAAGGTCTACATAGAGGGGCAGGACATGAGCGAGCTGGACACCTTCGAGCTGGCCTGGCTCAGATGTCACAAGATCGGATACATCTTCCAGACCTTCAACCTGATCCCCGTCATGACCGCGCTGGAAAACGTCATGCTCCCCATGATCTTCGCCGGGCTTTCCAAAAGCGAGAGGATAGAGAAGGCGTCTAAACTTCTTGAGATGGTCGGGCTGGGCCACAGGCTCCACCACAAGCCATACGAGCTTTCAGGAGGACAGCAGCAGAGGGTGGCCATAGCCAGGGCGTTGGCCAACGACCCCGCCATCATCCTCGCCGACGAGCCGACCGCCAACCTCGACCTCAAAACCGGAAGGGAGATCATAACCCTGATCAAGAAGATGAACGAGGAGAGGGGCGTCACCGTCATCACCAACACCCACGACCTGAAGATGATCGACGTCTCGAACAGGATCGTCTTCATCCGTGACGGGCTGGTCGAGCAGATCAAGAACAGGGACGAGGTAGAGGTCGTCGTCGGAACGGTCGAGGAGTAA
>QNBQ01000105.1 GCA_003645735.1 Candidatus Poribacteria bacterium | reverse complement strand
GTTCGCGAAGATCCGCCACAGGGAGGAGACTGCCAGGCTCGAGATCAGATGGGTCGAGGTTGAGGGAAAAGGCCAGCCCAGGCGGGGGCTTTTGAGCGCGATGACCGGCTCGATGTATAGGGGATACAGGAGGGTGTTGAGCAGGTTCGGCTTCGTTTCCCGGACCAAATCCCTCAGGTTCAGGCGCGCTCGCTCCCTCCCCGAGAGGAAGCCCAGGCCGGGAGCGATCCTGACCAGGAGGGTCGGCGATGTTCAGGATAGGGGTGGTCACGGACGAGATAAGCGATGACATCAAAGAGGCGATAGATATCGCCAAATCGTGGGGCATAGAGCACATCGAGATCCACAACGTCTGGGGCAGGAACATCTGCGACCTGGACGACGCATCCCTCAGCAAAGTGATAAGGATCGTGAGGAAGAGCGGGGTCAAAGTCGTCGTGATCGACTCTCTCACCCTGCGGTGTCATCTGGATGACGACGAGGAATACTCCCGTCACATCGATCACCTCATCAGATCGATCCAAATCGCCCCGCTCTTCGATACGAACATCGTGAGGCTCTTCTCCTTCTGGAAGGAGAGGGGGCTGACGGAGGAGAAGTGGGAGAGGATCTTCGAGAAGATGGAGCTGCCGATAAAGATCGCCGAGAGGGAGGGGGTGATCCTGGGGTTTGAAAACGTAAGCTCGGGAAACATAGGGACGAGCGAGGATTTGGTCAGGCTCTTCAACGAATTCGACTCGCCCAACCTGAAGCTGATATGGGATCCCGGAAACGCCCACGCCGCCGGGGAGAAGCGCCCCTATCCGGATGGATACGAGAGGATAAAGGACAAGATCGTCCACGTCCACCTCAAAGACTCGCTCTTCAAGGACGGCAAGCACTATTGGGTTCCGATAGGCGAGGGGGAGGTCGATTATGAGGGCCAGCTCCGCGCCCTGAAGAGGGACGGGTATCAGGGGGTCATATCGATCGAGACCCATTACGTGCCGCCCGGCGGCTCCAAGGTCGAGGGGACGAGGAGATCGTTTGAGGGGTTGATGAGGATCATAGAGAAGATCGAAAGGGAGGGGTGAGGGGATGAGGATTTTGATGTTCTCGAAGATGTTGGGGGGGAAATCGATCTCCGAAGCCGGGGATATAATCGCCCGGCTCGGCTTCGACGGGGTCGACCTGACCGTCAGGCCCGGAGGGCACGTCCTCCCCGAAAACGTGAGCAGGGATCTGCCCAGGGCCGTGGAGATCCTCAACTCCAAGGGCCTCTCCGTGCCGATGCTCACGACCGCCATAACCTCCGCCGACGACCCCTACGCCGAGGAGATCCTGGCCGTGGCCGCTGATCTTGACGCCAGGTGGATAAAACTGGGGTATTGGACATACAGGGAGTTCGGGACGATAAAATCCCAGATCGACGACCTCAAGAGGGAGCTGGACAGGCTGGAGAAGCTCGCACGCAGATACGGCGTCTGCCTCAACCTACACATCCACTCCGGCTTCTACATGACCGCCGACCCCTTCCTGCTCTACTGGCTGCTCGAGGGAAGGGACCCCCAGGACATGGGCGCGTATATCGATCCGGGCCACATGTTCGTCGAAGGGGGATACGGCGTCTGGAAGATGGGGATAGATATCCTGAGCGATTACATCAACCTGGTGGCCGTTAAGGATTTCGGATGGTTCCAGGAGACCGACCCCAAAACGGGGAGGAAGGTCTGGAAACGCAAGGTCGTCCCCTTGGAGGAGGGGATGGTCAAGTGGGAGGAGGTCTTCAAGTGCCTGAAGGAGATAGGGTTCGATAACATCATATCGGTTCACAGCGAGTATGAGGGCTTCACCGTCGAGGAGATCATCGAGCAAACGGAGAAAGACCTCAAATACCTGAGGGAGGTCATAGACAACGTGTGGAGGGAGTGAGATGAAAAAGGGGATATGTCTGGGATCGCTGCCGGGGGAAACCCTGGAGGAGAAGCTCAACCTCGCCAAGGAGGCGGGGTTCGACGGCGTGGAGATAAACACCCTGACCTCCGAGGAGGAGAGGCGGAGGTATAAGGAGGTCGCCGACTCGGTGGGGATCGAGCTTCACAGCGTGATGAACTCCAAACACTGGGCCAAACCGCTCTCCGATCCCGACCCGAAGGTGAGGGATGAGTCGGTTCAAGGGGTGATCGATTCGATAGAGACGGCCGTCGCCGTCGGCGCGGACGCCGTCCTGTTGGTGCCCGCCGTCGTGACCGAAAACGTCACCTACGAGGAGGCCTACGAAAGATCCCAGGCGGAGATCAAAAACAGGATACTCCCCGTAGCCGAGGAGAAGAAGGTCTACATAGCGGTCGAAAACGTCTGGAACAAGTTCCTCCTCAGCCCGATCGAGTTCGCCAGATACGTCGACGAGTTCGAAAGCGAGTATCTGGTCGCCTATTTCGACGTGGGCAACATCGTGCTTTACGGGTTCCCACAGCACTGGATAAAGACCCTGGGAAAACGCATAAAGAAGGTCCACGTCAAGGGGTTCGACGCCAGGTCCAACAGGTTCACCTGGCTGCTCGATGGGACGATAAACTGGAGGGCGGTGATCGACGCGCTGAGGGAGGTGGGCTACGACGGATACCTGACCGCCGAGCTGCCGATCGACAGGGATGACCCGATCGGCAGGGTTAAAAAGATAAGCGAGGATCTGGACAAGATCATAGAGGGGAGGGCATGATGAGGAGGGAATCGCTTAAGTTCTTGAGGGAGCTCCTCGATGCCCCTAGCCCGTCGGGTTTTGAGGGGCCGGCCCAGAGGGTCGTCAGGGAGTATCTGAGGAGATACGCCGATGAGGTGAGGACGGACGTCCACGGCAACGTCATAGCGGTCAAAAACCCCGAGGGCAAGCCGAGGGTGATGCTCGCAGGCCACTGCGATGAAGTTGGCTTCGCCGTGAGCCACATCTCGGATGAGGGGTTCATCCACTTCCAGGCGATTGGAGGGGTGGACGTCGCCGTCGTCATAGGCCAGAAGGTGATCATCCACACCAAAAACGGACCGGTGACCGGCGTGGTGGGCAGGAAGGCGATCCACCTCTTGGAGGGAGGCGAAAGGGATAAGGTCCCCAAGCTCCATCAGCTGTGGATAGACATCGGCGCCAAGGACAAGAAGGAGGCGGAGGGGTTGGTTTCGCTGGGCGACCCGATAACCTTCGCCACCCAGTTCGAGCTGATGAGGAACGAAGTAGCCCTCGCCAGGCATTTCGACGATAAGATCGGTGTCTTCGCCGTATGCGAGGTGATGAGGCTCCTTTCAAACAAGCAACTCTCGGCGGCCCTATACGTCGTATCGACGGTTCAGGAGGAGATCGGTCTGAGGGGCGCCAGGACGAGCGCCTTCGGCATAAACCCGGACGTGGGGATAGCTGTGGACGTGGAGCACGCGACCGATCACCCCGGCTCGGATAAGAAACGCGAGGGGGACGTGAAGCTAGGAAAAGGGCCGGTGTTGTATCGGGGCGCGAACATCAACCCGGTCGTGGGGGAGATGTTGATCGAGATCGCCAAAAAGAAGAGGATACCCTACCAGTTCAAGGTGGTGACGGGCGGCACGGGGACGGACGCGAACGCCATCCAGATAACCAGAGCGGGCGTGGCGGCGGGCCTCGTCGGCATCCCCAACAGATACATGCACTCGCCCGTCGAGCTCGTGTCGCTGAGGGATGTGGAGAACGCTGTCAAACTGCTCGCCGCCTTCGTCGAATCGCTGACGCCCGATACGAGCTTCATACCCGAATGAATCGATGCCCTCGGGGGGAAGGCCATGGATGAGAAGATACCCGTTCTCTTCGACACGGACATAGGCTCGGATATAGATGACGCGGTCTGTCTGGCCTATCTGCTTTGTCAGCCCAGATGTGAGCTGGTGGGCATCACGACCGTGACGGGCGAGCCCGAGAAAAGGGCGATGTTGGCCAGCGCGATATGCAAGGCGGCGGGGAGGGATGATGTTCCGATATTCAGCGGCTCGCCCAGGCCGATGTTGATCGAACAGGCCCAGAAAACCGCCCCGCAGGCCGAGGTGCTGCCAAGATGGGAGCACAGAACCGATTTCGAGCCGTGCGCCGCGGTCGAGTTCATGCGCAGAACGATCAGATCCCGCCCCGGCGAGATAGTGCTGCTTGCGGTCGGCCCCTTGACCAACGTCGGGCTGCTGTTCGCCATGGACCCCGAGATACCGAGCATGCTGAGAGGATTGGTGCTGATGAACGGGGCGTTCACCGGCAGGCTGCCCGCCCTGGCCCCCCTGGAGTGGAACGCAAGGGGCGATCCCCACGCCACGGCGATCGTCTACAGAAACGCGCCTCCCGGAAAGCACATCTCCATCGGTCTCGACGTGACGACCAGATGCGTCCTCCCGGCGGAGGAATGCCGGAGGAGGTTCAAAGGAGGGCCGCTGGACGTCGTCGCCGATATGGCCGAGGTCTGGTTCAGGAGGGCCGGCGCGATAACGTTCCACGACCCGCTTGCGGCGGCCGTCATCTTCGAGCCGGATCTGTGTAAGTACGAAGAGGGGAAGGTCGAGGTGGAGATATCGAGCGCGAGGCTGGCGGGGCTGACGCTCTGGAACCCGAACGCCGCCGAAAAGCCCCATAAGATCGCCGTAGACGTCGATCCCGACAGGTTCTTCGAACATTACTTCTCGGTCGTGGGGGGATGAGATATGTTCAAGATAATAGGCCACAGGGGAGCGGCGGGGTTGGAACCCGAAAACACCCTCCGCTCCTTCAAAAAAGCCCTGGAGTTGGGGGTGGATTACATCGAGACCGACGTTCGGGTGACCTCCGACGGCTACCTCGTCCTCATGCACGACGAGACGGTCGATAGGACCACGAACGGGAGCGGGAGGGTCGATCGGCTGACGTTCGAGGAGATAAGGAGGCTCGACGCCGGGCAAGGCGAGAGGGTGCCGACTTTGGAGGAGCTTCTGGATCTGGCCGAGGGGAGGGTCGGGCTTCACATAGAGCTTAAGGACGGAAGGGCGCTTGAGAGGGTCGTCCGGTTGGTCGAGGCAAAGGGGATGGTCGATGAGGTCTTCCTCACGTCGGGCGATCCGGAGCTGCTCAAAAAGGTGAGGGAGCTGAACCCACAGATCAAGACGGAGCTGATATTCGGCGATCCGCCCGAGGACGCCGTCGCCAGGGCCTTGGAGGCGGAAGCGAAGCGGATCAGCTGTCATCATAAGTTCCTGACCCGTGAGTTCGTCCGAGAAGCGCATGAAAGCGGCCTGGAGGTGATAGCCTGGCCGCCCAATACAATCGAGGAGATGAGGAAGGCGCTTGATTTCGGCGTCGACCTGATCTGCACCGACAGGCCGGATATAGCTGTGAGGCTTAAGGAGGAATTAGGGGAGGATTGAAAGCGGTATGATCAGGCTGCTTAGGATCAGAAATTTCAAATCGATCAAGGAGCTGACCCTGGAGCCGAGGAGGGTGAATCTCTTCGTAGGGAAGCCCAATACGGGTAAGTCGAATATCCTGGAGGCACTGGGCTTGCTCTCCTTCGGAGGACACGGCGATGTCGGGAATTTCAAGGAGTTCGTGCGGTATGAGAGCTTAAGCGATCTCTTCTACGATGGAAACGTGGAGGAGGACGTGGAGATCAGCTTCGATGATATGCCGGGTGGAATCAAGTTTGAGAAAGGTGAGTTTAGGTTCCTTGGCGGTGGAGCGGTATTCCTCACAGCTACATTCCAGAGTATAGAGAAGCGTTCCCTTCGTCCGGAGCGCCTCCGCTATCTTGTCCCCTTCAAATTCTACCGCTTCAAGATCAGAACTGTGTTTCAAGGAAAAGATCCTCGGTTTCTCGCCCCGCCCTCAGGCGATAACCTTTTAACCCTCCTGCTGACGCGTAAGAGCTTGAGAGAAATGGTGAATTCGATATTCGACGAGTTCGGCCTGAAGCTCGCATTGAGGCCGCAGGAGAACAGGATCGAGGTGGTGAAATATCAGGAGGACGTGCTCATCTCTTACCCTTACTCTACCGCTTCGGACACCCTTCAAAGGATCATCTTTCACTTCGTCGCCATTAAATCCAATGAGAACTCCGTCATAGTTTTTGAAGAGCCGGAAGCTCACTCCTTCCCCTTTCACACGAAGCAATTGGCCGAGATGATAGCCCTGGATGAAAGCGGAAACCAATACTTTATCTCCACCCACAACCCCTACTTTCTCCTCTCCATCTTGGAAAAAGCCCCAAGGGAAGAGGTCGCCGTCTTCCTAACCTATTACGAGGATTATCAGACGAAGGTCAAACTTCTGAGCGGAGGAGACATAGAGGAGATCATGGACCATGGGATAGATCTCTTCTTCGACCTGGAGAGGTTCCTAGATGAG
>QNBQ01000104.1 GCA_003645735.1 Candidatus Poribacteria bacterium | reverse complement strand
GATTTACCCTTCTGGGGCTCATAGGGCTGAGGAACCCCGTCAGGGAGGGCGAGAAGGAGGCCATCTCCCGGTGCCGTAACGCGGGGATTAAGGTGATCATGATGAGCGACGATGATCCGGAGTTCGCCAGGGAGCTGGCCAGCTCCATCGGCCTGACCCCCGCTAAAGCCGGCTCGCTGACGGAGGAGGACGTGTCGGGCATGAGCTCGGAACAGCTGGAGGAACACATCGCCCACACCTCGCTTTATATCTCGCTCGCCCCCCACACCAAGGAGAAAGTGATCAGGCGGCTGCAGGGCGAGGGGAGGGTGGCTTACATGACGGTCAAACACGATTCGCTTCCGGCCATGAAGGCCGCCGATTTG
The DNA here is from genome assembly GCA_003645735.1 of Candidatus Poribacteria bacterium. Taxonomy (GTDB): domain Bacteria; phylum Poribacteria; class WGA-4E; order B28-G17; family B28-G17; genus B28-G17. The sequence goes on along the minus strand of QNBQ01000104.1, from coordinate 6,013 downwards.
GGGGTGACGTCGGCCATAAGCGGCTCCGATCTGCTTGTGGAGGAATCGGCGGCGGCCCTCAAAGATGGGGGCTTCGTCGGGTTCGTCAGGCTGCTCGAATGGATCAGGTCGGCCTTCCTCACCTGTATCTCCTCGGCAAGATGGCTCATCTGCTGCAGGGTGGGGGAGGGGTTGACCATGCTGCTGGCCCTGGGGATAGCGGCCCTGATAAGCGAGGAGTATTGGGCGCCGATGAGCCTGAGGCAGGTCATATGGCTGCAGCTTTGGGGGTTGATGCTTCCCGCGCTCGGGTTCATCCAGATCAGACAGCTGCCGATCGAGTATGTGAGGGTCGAAAGAATTAAGCTGGTCGGGGCCGACTCGGCGCTGAAAGGGGCTGTTATGGCGCTGACCGCCCTCCTGGGCGGGGCGCTGACGATGGAGCTTTCCAGATATGACGAGATGTTGGAAGGCAGGTTCAAAGCGACGGTCGTCACCATCCTCCTCATATCCCAGCTCATCTTCGCCCTCAGAAGCCAGCTCGGCGGGGGCGGGTTGGGGGAGCTTATATCGAATAAAGCACTTTTGCCCTTAGCCGGGCTGGGCCTGGCCGCCCACATATGCGGCCTCTACCTGAAGCCGATCAGCTCCCTCCTCGGCTTCGCCCCTCTGGGGGTCGAATGGATATGGATCTCCATCCTCTGCCTCGCCCCCTTCCTGCCCCTCGGCTGAGCAAACCGCGCGAAGCTTTGACAACGCCGATCGGAATATGCTAGTATACCGTGTCACGGGTCTACTTCCCACAGGAGGGGGAAGGGGTAGATGTATAGAGTGGGGTTGATAGGCCTGGAGGGGCATCAAGGGGTCATCCTCGAGGGGATCCTGAGGCATGGAGGCTCGACCCTGGCGGCGGTGGCGGGCGGAAGCGAGGCCGCCATAAGAACGCTCAGAAACCACCGGGCCGTGACGGCGGAGACCAGGTTCTACGACGATTACAAGGAGATGCTCGCCGAGGAGAAGCTCGATATCGTCGGAATATGCAACCCGAACAGCGAACACGCCGAGGCGATAATCTCGTGCGCCGAGGCGGGGGTGCACATCATCTCCGAAAAACCGCTGACGACCACGCTTGAGGATCTGGGAAGGGTGAGGGAGGCGATCCTGAGGAGCGGTGTGAAGATGACCATGATGCTGACCATGAGGTTCGAGCCGGCCTATAAGCTCATGAGGGAGCTTGTCATGGGAGGGGAGATCGGAGAGCCGATCCTGGCCTTCGGGCAGAAATCCTACAGGCTGGGCGTCAGGCCGGAGTGGATGAAGAGGAGGGAGACGTTCGGCGGCACGATACCCTTCATCGGCGTCCATCTGCTCGACCTGATAAGATGGATCACGGGGAGGGAGTTCGTGGAGGGGATAGCGTATCACTCCAACATCGCCCACCCCGAGGTGGGTGAGATGGAGGACAACGCCGGGATACTGCTCAAGCTCGATAACGGCGGAACGGCGGCCATAACCCTGGATTACCTGAGGCCCATGTCGGCGCCGACCCACGGGGACGACAGGCTGAGGATAGCCGGGGGGAGAGGGGTGATCGAGGCGCTGGACAACGGCTCAAGGGTGGTGCTCATCACCCCTGAAAGAGGGGTGAGGGAGCTTGAGCTGCCGGAGGGCGAATCGCTCTACCTGGACTTCATCGAGAGCATAGAGAAAGACCGCCCGCCCAAAGTCACCCCCGAGGATGCCTTCAGGATAACCGAGGTGGCTTTAAAACTGAGGGATTCGGCCGACAGGAGGGAGAAGGTCTCGCTTTCAACTTGAGGAAAGGGGGTGTAGGATGGTAAAGTTCGGGGTGAACCTCCTGCTTTGGACGGATAAGTTCGACTCCGAATCGGTCGAGCTCATCCCCAAGGTCGCCGGGATGGGGTTCGAGGCGGTCGAGATACCGATCTTCGACCCGGAGGCCGTCGATCTGAAGGCGACGAAGGAGGCGCTGAAGGAGACCGGCCTCATCCCCATAGGCGGCGTCATCATGTCGCCCGAAAGAGACCCCATCTCGGACGACCCCTCCGTCAGAAGGGATGCGATCGACTATTTGAAGGCGTGCGTCGATATAACCGCCGAGCTGGGAGGGGAGCTTCTTTGCGGGCCGATGTATAGCGCCGTGGGCAAGCTGGCCGGCAGGCCCAGGACGGATGAGGAGTGGGGGAGGGCTGTCGAGGCTATAAGGGAGGTCGCCGATCACGCCGCCCCGAAAAACGTGACGCTCGCAATCGAACCGCTCAACAGGTTCGAAACCTATTTCCTGAACACGGCGGAGGACGCGGTCAAACTCGTCGAGGAGGTGGGAAGGCCAAACGTCAAGGTTCACCTTGACACGTTCCACATGAACATCGAGGAAAAAAACCTGCCGAGGGCGGTGATCCGAACGGGCGAACACCTCGGCCACCTTCACTGCAGCGAAAACGATAGGGGGATACCCGGGACGGGTCACATCGATTGGGAGGGGGTTTTCAAGGCGTTGGCGCGGATCGGCTACGACCGGTTCATCGTTCTGGAGTCGTTCGTCCCGGGCATAAAGGAGATAGCCAAGGCGGCGGCGATATGGAGGCCGATCAACCCCAGCGCCGAGGCCTTCGCGCAACAGGGGCTGGCCTTCTTGAAAACGCTGGCGAGGTCGATCCTCGGATGAGACTAGATAAAAGGCCCGATATGGTGTAAAATTATGAGTGCCACCCGAACTTCACAGCGTCCGGTTGAGGGATGAAGGCTGAACGGTTCAAAAAGCTCCTTGAAAGCCTCTTCAAGCCCACCGGCCTCAAGAGGTTCCTCCTCTTCCTCACAGGCGACCTCCTGATCTTCCTCGCCGGGTTTCACATCTCGGCCCTGATGACGGGATGGAGCCCCTCCCGGTTCGAAGCCCTCCTCTTCCTGTCGATCGCGGTGCCGCTGAAGGTCGCCTGCAACTACATCTTCAAGCTATACAACGTCTACTGGCGGTTCGTCAGCATAGGGGAGGCGGTCAACACGTTGAAATCGGTTTCGATAAGCTCGGCCGCTCTGGCCCTCCTGGCCCTGTTCCTCAGGCCGTTCCCACCCCTCAGGATGATCTTCGCCGATTACCTCGTCACCATGGCGGGGGTGATGGGGCTGAGGATGCTCAAGAGGCTCTACATGCACGCCTTCAGGCACCAGGACTTCTCCAACTCCACGAGGGTGCTGCTTGTGGGGAGCGGAGAGCTGGCGGAGGTCGTGGTTAGGAAGATCGTCAGCGGCGTTCTCAACCATTACGTGCCGGTCGGGATAATAGACGACGACCCTTCCAAACACGGCACCTACATCCACGGGATAAGGGTTCTGGGGCCGCGGGAGAAGATGGAACGGATCATCAAGGAGTATGAGGTCGAGGAGGTGCTCATAACCAACCCGAACATCGGGCGCGAGGCGATACACGATGTCATCAGGAGGGCCAGAAAGGCCGGGCTTAAAAACGTCAAGATACTGCCGGGCCTGAGATACATCACCACCGGCAAGCTGTTGCCCCACGAGATCAGGGAGGTGAGGGTCGAGGATCTGCTCGGCAGGAGGCCGGTCGAGGTGGACAGGGAGGCGATAGAGAGGTTCATCAAGGGGAAGAGGGTTTTGGTGACGGGCGCCGCCGGATCGATCGGATCGGAGCTGTGCGAGCAGCTGGCCCAATTCTCGCCCAGGGATCTGATACTGGTGGAGCAGGACGAAATAGAGCTTTACACGCTGAGGGAGAATTTGAGGATGAGGTATCCCGAGCTGAAGGTCGTGGCGATAGTGGGGGATATAAGGGACGGGTCGAAGATGAGGAACGTCTTTTCCAGGTGGCGCCCCGATGTCGTCTTCCACGCCGCCGCCTACAAACATGTGCCGATGATGGAGGAGAACCCGTCCGAGGCGGTGAAGACCAACGTGTTCGGGACGATGAACGTCGCGGAGGCGGCCTTGGAGGCCGAGGTGGAGAAATTCGTCCTCATCTCGACCGATAAGGCCGTCAGGCCCTCAAGCGTCATGGGCGCCACCAAGAGGGTGGCCGAGATGCTCCTCAACCTCTACAACCACGGCAAGGGGCCGACGAAGTTCATCGCCGTCCGGTTCGGAAACGTCCTGGGGAGCAGGGGGAGCGTCATACCGATATTCGAGGAGCAGATAAGGCGCGGGGGGCCGGTGACGGTGACCCACCCCGATATGACCCGCTACTTCATGACGATACCCGAGGCCGTCTCGCTCATCCCCCAGGGGGGGGCGATGGGGGAGGGGGGGGAGATCTTCATTCTGGACATGGGGTCGCCGATGAGGATCCTCGATTTGGCCCGCGAGATGATAAGGCTTTCGGGCTACGAGCCGGAAAAGGACATACCGATCATCTTCACCGGCATCCGACCAGGCGAAAAGCTGCACGAGGAGCTGGTCACAGCTGAAGAAGGGAACTGCATGACCAAACACGAGAGGATCCTCGTGGCCAAGATGAACTCCGATTTCGAGCCGAATACCTTCTTCAGGACGCTCGAAAAGCTCAGAAAGGCGGCCTCATCGGACGACGACGATGAGGTGATAAGCTGCCTCGTGCAGCTCGTGCCTGACTATCAGCCGTGGAAAGGGCCGGAGGAGGACGATGCTGAAACCGGAAAGGCTGAAAGGGATGACCCCTGAAAGAAAGCGGGCGATCCTCCAGAGGTCGATGGAGGATATAGCCGAGGTGTTCCTCGAGGTCAAGGGGATAGTCGACCGGATAAGGGCCGAGGGGGACAGGGTCACCCTGGAGCATTACAGGAAATACAAGGAGGACATCACCCCCGCCGACCTGAAGGCGAGCCGGGAGGAGATAGAGAGGGCGTATGAGGCGGTCGATCCCAAGCTGATCGATCACCTGAAACTGGCCGCCCGAAACATCGAGAGGTTCCACAGGGCGCAGCTGGAGCGTGAGATGTGGTCGATAGAGGTCTCAAAGGGGATCATCGCGGGAAGGCTGATGAGGCCGATGGAGGCCGTGGGGGCGTATGTCCCCGGCAGGCGGGCGGCTTACCCCTCCAGCGTCCTGATGAACGTCATACCCGCGAAGGTGGCGGGGGTCGAGAAGGTGATCGTCTGCACGCCGCCCGACGAGGGCATGACCGTCAACCCCCTCACCCTCGTCGCCGCCGACATAGCAGGGGCGGATGAGGTGTTCAAGATAGGAGGGCCGTGGGCCATAGCGAGCATGGCCTTCGGGACGGAGACGGTCCCCAAGGTGGATAAGATCGTCGGCCCGGGCGGCATATATGTCACGGCGGCGAAGATGGCCGTCTTCGGCCACGTCGACATAGACTCGCCCGCCGGCCCCAGCGAGATACTGATCCTGGCCGATGAGAGCGCCGATCCCGAGGCCGTGGCGGTCGACCTGCTCTCCCAGGCCGAACACGACCCCGACGCCGCCTCGGTGCTCGTGACCACCTCCCCGAAGCTGGCCGAGGAGGTGTGCCGTCTGATCGGGGAGATGCTCGGCTCGCTGCCCAGAAGGGAGATCATAGAGGCCGCCCTGGAGAAGCACTCGGCTGTGCTGATCGCCGATTCGATGGACGAAGCCGTGGAGTTCGCGAACGAATACGCCGCCGAACACCTGGAGATATTGACCGAGGATCCCATCGGCCTGCTCCCCAGGATAAAACACGCCGGATCGATCTTCCTGGGCAAATACGCCCCCGTCCCCGTGGGCGATTATGCCTCCGGGACGAACCACGTGCTGCCCACGGGGAGATGCGCCAGGATGTTCAGCGGCCTCTCCGTCGACGATTTCATCAAAAAGCCCACCTTCCAATACCTCACCAGGGAGGGCTTCGAAAGCCTCGCCGAAGCGGTCATGGCCCTGGCCGAGGCGGAGGGGCTGCCGATGCACGCCCGATCCGTCCGGATAAGGCTGGAAAAGGAGGGATAAGATGAGGGAGTTGGCCGAGCTGGCCATAGATACGGCCAAATCCCACGGGGCTTCATATGCCGACGTGAGGATCATCCACACGGTCGAGGAGAGGAT
>QNBQ01000103.1 GCA_003645735.1 Candidatus Poribacteria bacterium | reverse complement strand
TCCACCTTCCGCCAGCTTTTCAGGCCGCCTTTCGAGTTCAGGCTGCTGTTGGATCAGCTCTACAACGTCGGGGTCGGGTCGCTGTCCATCGTGATCGTCACGGGGATCGTGACCGGCATGCTGCTAGCCGTTGGGACTTACTACCAGATGAGGAGGTTCGCCGCCGAGGGGCTGATGGGAGGGGTCGTAGCGATGGCGACGATAAAGGAGCTGGGGCCGATACTGACGGCCACAGTGCTTTCGAGCAGGATAGGGGCCTCGATCACCGCCGAGCTGGGGGTTATGAGGGTGACGGAACAGATAGACGCGATGGAGGCGATGGCGGTGAACCCGATCAAATACCTGGTCGTGCCCAGGCTCCTGGCCTGCACGATCATGCTGCCCATCCTGACGGCCTTCTCCGATTGCCTGGCCATCCTGGGGGGGATGGGCACCTCGACGCTGCTTTTCGGGCTCAACCCCCGCTTCTTCCTCCAGCAGGCCAAAAGCGCGATCCACCTCAACGACCTGATCGTCGGGATAGTAAAGTCGGCCTGCTTCGGGATGGCCATAGCGACGATCAGCTGTTATAAGGGGCTGGCGGTCAACCCCGCCGAAGGGGCCGAGGGGGTCGGCAGGGCGACGACCGGGTCGGCCGTCGTGTCGTTCATGGTCGTGTTGATCATCGACTTCATGATCGACCAGGCCATCCACGGGGTGGTGGGGATGCGATGAACAGGCCCATAATCTCGCTCAAGGACGTCCACCTCTCCATAGACGGCAAGCCGGTGCTCAAGGGGCTGTCGCTCGATATATACGAGGGCGAGACGATGATCATAATGGGCAGGAGCGGATGCGGCAAGACCGTGACGCTGAAGGTCATCCTAGGGCTGCTGAAGCCGGATTCGGGCGAGGTGTGGGTGGACGGGAAGGAGATCACGAAGCTGGATCAGGACGAGCTGAACGAGGTCCGTAAGAAGATAGGCGTGCTCTTCCAGTCCTCGGCCCTCTTCGATTCGCTGACGGTCGGCGAAAACGTCGCTTTCATGTTAAATCAGCACACCGATCTGCCCAAGGAGGAGATAAAAAAGATCGTGGCCGAGAAGCTGGCGCTCGTGGGGATGGCCGGGACGGAGGATATGAAGCCGGCTCAGCTCAGCGGCGGGATGCGCAAGAGGGTCGGGCTTGCCAGGGCCATAGCGATGAACCCCAAGATCATCCTCTACGATGAGCCGACGACGGCCCTCGACCCGATAACCGTCTCCGGCATATTGAGGCTGATAAAGGGGCTGCACGACAAGCTGGGGGTCACCTCGGTCATCGTCACCCATGACATCCCCAGCGCCTTTTTCTTAGGCAGCCGGATAGCGATGATGCACGACGGCAGGATAATAGAGGTCGGCAGCCCCGAGGAGATAAAGAGGAGCGAAAACCCGTTCGTAAAAGCCTTTTTGTCGGGAGAGCCGGATGCAGGGGAGGAGATGGTCTGAGGTAAAGGTAGGCCTGCTTGTGGCCGTGGGCTTGGCCCTGATCGCCGCGCTGGTCCTCAACTCCGCCAACTGGAGGAGGGGGATAGGCGGCAAGATCCTAAGGGCCAGGTTCAACTTCGTGGCCAACCTCCAGCTGGGGGCGCCGGTGCACATGAACGGCGTTCAGATAGGGAAGGTGATCGGGATGAAACTGCTGGAGGAGGGCGTGGAGGTGAAGCTGCGCGTCAAAAGCCCGATCCCGCTGAGGAAGGGATGCGTCGCCTCGATAGGCTTCTTAGGCGTGGTGGGCGAGACATATGTCGAGATAGAGAACGGCCCGGTAGGAAACCCGCCGGTCGAGGACAACGAGTTGATAGAGGGGAGGGATCCGACCAGCACGGCGATGGTTCTGAGGAAGGCCGAGGAAGCCGCCAAGATCGCCGTTGAGGTCGTGAGCTCAACCCTCGACCTGGTGGACGCCCTGCGTCCCAAGATCGATCGGGCCGTGGAGAAGTTGTCGGAGGCAGCTGAGGGGATCTCCGCCGGGATCGGCAAGCTGGATAAAACGCTCGCCTCGATCCAATCCCTATCCAACGAGCTTCAGGTATTGATAGCCGAGAACAGGCGCGAGCTGAGGAGGATCGTCGCCAGGCTCGATGAGCTGACCGACAAAGCCGCTCGGGATTACGAGGGGATCAAATCGCAGACGGCGGCGCTCCTGGAGGAGGCGAGGGGAACCGTCGGCGTGACACGGCGAGAGGTGAGCCGCGCCGCCGGCTCGGCTGATGAAGCGCTTAAGAGGCTAGAGGAGCTGTCGGCAAAGGTCGAGGAGGCCGTCGATCTGATACAACGGGAGCTGTTGGCCGACCTCGACGAGCTGAAAGGGGAGGCGGCGGCCGATCTCAAGGAAGCGCGCGATCTCCTGAAGGATATCCGCGCCACCAGCTCGGCCATAAAAGGGACGGCGGCCAGGATCGATGGGCTGCTGAAAGGTCTGGAAGAGGGCAGAGGGACGGCGGGCAAGCTCGTAAGCTCGGATGAGACCCTTCGCAGGATACGTTCGACGCTGGAAGGCATAGACGAGGCCGCCAGATCGGTGTCAAAGGCCGTGGAGAGCTTCAGATCCGATTACAACCTCATCGGAGGGCAAAGCCTGACCTGGGGCGCCGGCTTCAGATATGTCAACCTCCCCGGCAGCTTCCGAAGCAGCGTCTCGCTGAAGCTCGGAAGCCTGATGACGGGCGTCACCGTTGAGGAGGGCAGGCCGATGCTCGACCTCCAGTATGTCAGGCCGATCAACCTGAGGGATCTGTTCCTCCGGGTGCGGATAGGGGCGCTGAGGTCGAAGGCCGGCCTGGGATTGGATCTGTGGCCGGTCAAATGGCTGGGGCTGTCGACCGAGCTGATCGATGCCGGAGGGGATAGGCCCAGGGTCGACTCCTTCCTCTCCCTCAAGCTTTACAAAAACTGGCACCTCATCCTCGGGGGCGAGGATCTGCTGGATCAAAGGGGGATAGCGTTCGGCGTGATGAGGTCGGAGGTGAGATGAGGGGAGATGGCCAAGCCTCGGACGAGGTTCGTCTGCAGGGAATGCGGTTACATATCGCCGAAATGGATGGGCAGATGCCCTGAGTGCGGCGAGTGGAACTCGTTCGAGGAGGAGGTCGCCCCTCAGCCGGGCGCCCTCGGGAGACGTCCCCCCGTCCCCTTCCGGTCGGAGCCCGTTCCCCTAAGCTCGATAGAGCCGGCGGGGGCGGAGAGGCTATCGACAGGGATAGGCGAGCTGGACAGGGTTCTGGGCGGGGGGTTGGTGCCCGGGTCCGTGGTTCTGATCGGAGGCGATCCAGGCATAGGCAAGTCCACCCTGCTGCTGCAGGCATCCGCCCGGATGAGCGAGCTGCACGGGACGGCCCTTTATGTAACGGGCGAGGAGTCGCTGGCCCAGATCAAGATGCGCGCCGAGAGGCTTTCTATCTCCTCGGATCGGCTCTACATCCTGTGCGAGATGGACGTCGGCTCCATCAAGGAGAGGATCGGCGAGCTGAAGCCGAAGGTCGTCGTCATAGATTCGATCCAGGCGGTTTACAAGCCCGAGCTGGAGTCCTCCCCCGGCAGCATAACCCAGGTGAGGGAGTGCGCGGCTGAGTTCACGATGCTGGCCAAGGGGACAGGCACGCCGTTTTTCCTGGTGGGGCACGTCACCAAGGAGGGGGCCATAGCCGGGCCGAAGCTGGTGGAGCATATGGTGGACACGGTTCTCTATTTCGAGGGGGACAAGCAGCACGCCTACAGGATATTGAGGGCGGCTAAGAACAGGTTCGGCTCAACTAATGAGATAGGCGTTTTCGAAATGCGATCGGAGGGGTTGGTGGAGGTTTTGAACCCCTCGGCGGTCTTCCTGGCGGACAGGGAGGAGGGGAGTCCCGGATCGGTCGTCGTGGCGGGCGTTGAGGGGACGAGGCCGATACTCTTCGAGCTTCAAGCCTTGGTTGTGCCCACTAACGCCACTATGCCCCGGAGGGCGACCTCCGGGGTGGATCGGAACAGGTTGGCCTTGCTTTTGGCCGTGCTGGAAAAGAGGGTCGGGCTTAAGATGAGCGCGATGGACGTTTTCGTCAACGTGACGGGCGGGCTGCAGGTGGTCGAGCCGGGGGCGGATCTGGGCGTCGTCGCGGCCATAGTCTCGAGCGCCAGGGAGCTGCCGATCGACCCCGGAACCGTCATCATAGGCGAGGTGGGGCTGAGCGGGGAGGTGAGGGGGGTTTCACAGGCCGGCAAGAGGGTCTCTGAGGCCTCTAAGCTCGGCTTCAAGCGGGTCATAATGCCGGAGGCAAACCTTAGATCGATCGACTCGACGGACGGAGTGGAGGTGGTGCCGGTCAGAAACATCTTCCAGGCGTTGAGCGCCGTCTTAAGCGGCAACCACTGACGGAAGGAGGGAGCGAAATTGAGAAGGGAAGGATGGTCGGTCAGGATTCTCTTCGTCCTTCTTTCGGCGCTGATCGGCTACGGCATAGGAGGGGATTACAGGTTCGCGCTGACAGGGCTTCTGCTTTCGGGCGCCCTGGCCGTCGTAGATGGCCTGACCAGGAGGGAGTGGCTCAAAGGGCTGTTCATCAGCTCGATAGGGATGAGCGTGGGGCTGGCGGGGGCGGCGTTGATCCTCCACCTCATAAAAACCTCATCCCAAACCGATAACCCCTACCTCAACGTCGCCCTGCCCGTCATACTGGGATACGCCGGGGCGATGACCGCCTACAGATACCGCGGGCTGATCCCCTCCTTGAAGGTGGCCAAAAACCCGGGAGCCGCCGAAAGCTCGTATAAGATCCTCGACACGAGCGTCATAATAGACGGGAGAATCGTCGACATATGCAAAACCCAGTTCATCGAGGGGACGCTGCTCATACCGAGGTTCGTGCTGAGGGAGCTTCAGCACATAGCCGACTCGCTTGACGTGCTGAGGAGGAACAAGGGCAGAAGAGGCCTGGACAAGCTGAGGGAGCTTCAGGAGCTGCCCGACATCGACGTCCAGGTGATCGACGAGGATTACCCGGACATACAGGAGGTGGATGCCAAGCTGATAAGGCTGGCCAGGGAGCTGAACGCGAAGATCATAACCAACGACTTCAACCTGAACAAGGTGGCCGAGCTTCAAGGGGTGACGGTTCTCAACATAAACGACCTGGCCAACGCGCTGAAGCCGATCGTCCTGCCGGGCGAGACGATGACCATAAAGATCATCAAGGAGGGCAAGGAGTTCAACCAGGGGGTCGGGTATCTGGACGACGGGACGATGGTCGTGGTCGAAAACGGCAGGCAGTTCCTCGGACAGACCGTCCTGGTGGAGGTGACCTCCACCCTCCAGACGGCGGCGGGCAGGATGATCTTCACAAGGATCAAGGAGGAGCCGAAAGAACAGCAGAGGGAAGGGCAACAGGAAGAACAACAGCCTCATGGTCAACGTGAAAGGGAGAGGCGCGGTGGTTTTCGCCCTCATCCCCGCGGCTGGTCGCGGGGCGAGGATGGGAGGGGTTAAAAAGCCCTACATCGAGATAGCCGGAACACCCATCCTCGCCTTAACCGTTCGGAAGTTCCAGGATTGTCCCTCGATCGATGGGATCGCCCTGGTCGTGGCCGAGGAGGACGTGGAGCGGTGCCGAAGCGAGATCGTCGAGCGGTTCGGGTTCGATAAGGTCGTATCGATCGTCCCCGGCGGCGAGACGCGGCGCGAGTCGGTCTTCAACGGCCTGAGGGCTATCGAGGGAAGGGGCGTCGATCTGGTGGCCATACACGACGGGGTGAGGCCGTTCGTCGGCATCGAGCTTATAGAGAGATGCCTGGAGGAGGGGAGGAGGTGGGGAGCCGCGACGGCGGCGGTGCCCGTCAAGGATACGATCAAGGAGGGCGATGAGGAGGGGTTCGCGGCCAAAACCCTCGACAGAAGCAGGCTCTGGGCGATCCAGACGCCCCAGGTCTTCAGGTTCGACCTGATCATGGAAGCCCACAGGCTGGCCGAAAAAGAGGGGATCGAGGCGACGGACGACGCCGGGCTGGTCGAGAGGATGGGGGTAAAAGTTAAGCTCGTCATGGGGAGCTACGAGAACATAAAGATCACAACCCCCGAGGACCTCATCTTCGCCGAGGCCATACTCAAACGATGTTCAGGGTCGGCGTAGGATACGATATACACAAGCTGGTCGAGGGGAGGAGGTTGGTGATCGGCGGCGTGGAGATACCTTATGAGAAAGGGTTGCTTGGCCATTCGGACGCCGACGTGCTGCTGCACGCCATCTCCGACGCCCTGCTCGGGGCCGCCTCGCTCGGGGACATTGGGACGCACTTCCCCGATACCGACCCCAGATTCAAGGATATCCCAAGCTCCCACATCCTCGAACGGGTCTACGAGATGATCGCCGACAGGTTTGAGATCCGCAACGTGGACTCGGTCGTCATAGCCGAAAGGCCTAAACTGGCCCCCTACATCGATCGGATGAGGGCCAATATAGCCGAGCTTTTGAGGATAGATCCGGGGAGGGTGAGCGTCAAGGCCAAGACGAACGAGGGATT
>QNBQ01000102.1 GCA_003645735.1 Candidatus Poribacteria bacterium | reverse complement strand
GTAACCATCAGCTCGACCTCGACCCGCTTCTCCTCGCCCCTGATCGCCCTGACGAAAAGCTTCGGCGGCCAGATCCATATCCCATCCGGCCTCGGCGGGAAGAGCCGGGGCGAATCGCCCTCGAAAGCCCCCATATCAGGCCCTTCCCCCGAGAAACCGTCGTTCACCCCCGGCAAGGGAAGGCCCGCGTCCAGGCCGGGCGAGCCCGGGGCGAGCCTGTAATCCCCGATCCCCTCCCCCCTGAAAACCGGTCGTTCGGTTATCCCGTGCTCCTCGCCCCCCTGTGGGGCCTTTATCCCGAGCCTGCCGAGCAGGTCGTGGTCGAAATCGCTCGACGGCTCCTCGGATCTGTCCAGTATGTCGTAGTAATTTTTCGACCCGGCGAAGAGGTTATTTCGGGAGAAGGCGTTGAACCCCCTGTATCCGCCGAAACCGGTGCTGGCGATCCCGTTGCCGGGGCCGTAGACGGTGTTGTGCAGGATGAGGTTGAGGCCCGGCGAAAACCTCCGTCCGCCCCCCATTTTGAAGGCCGCCACCGCTACCCCTCGCTCGTCCGCCAGGTGTGCGATGAGGTTGCGGAAGAGGTAGCTGGGGCCTTTGATGCAGGGCGCACAGCTCACCCCGCAAAGCGTCCATTCGATCCGGTTATGCCAGCAGCGGACGTTTATCTGGCCGCCGTCGAGCTCGATCCCGTCGTCGTTGGCGAACATGATGATGTTGCCGTAGATGTCGGTGTCGCGATACGGGCCGCCGATGACCGAGCCGTTCGGGACGCTTTCGATCCCGTCGTTCCACCTGTGACCTTCGGAGCCGATGATGTCGTTGTAGCGCACCACGTTGTTTCCCCCTGTCTCCCAGAGGATGACCCCCTGAGGTCCGGCGGGATGGCCCAAGGCCCAGGAGTTGGCCGAGCCGCGGGGGGAGTGGATGAAGTTGTTCTCCACCACCACCTGGGAGCAGCCCGGCCCCACCCTCACGCCCGCCTGGAGGTTTATGAGCCTGCCGTTTTCATCGACCATCCGTCCGTCCGGCCCCGGCCTGCCGACCTGGCCCCATCCGCTTATATCGCACCGCTGGATGCGGATGTGGTGCGAGTCGATGATGTTTATCCCGTGTTTCAGCCCGCCGCGCACGGTCAGGTTGCGAACTATCACATAGGCAGCGCCGCGGATGAGCACCGCCTCCGGCGCCCTCTCCCCGACATCTATGATGCTCTCCCTTCCCTCAGGAGGAGCGTAGAGGATCCAGCCATCCGGCCTTCCGCGGTCGGTTATGATGAGCGGCTCGGTCGAGATGCCCGGTTTCAGCCTCCTGATCCGCCCGATCGGAACCTCCTCGCTCCAGGTGCGAACCCTCAGCTCGATCGGCTTAGCCCGTCCACCAAGATCCGGATCGCGGGGGACGATCCTGATCGCATAAGTCTTCCCCGGCTCAAGCATGAGCAGGCTCCCCCGAAACTCGGCGTCATCGGGGCAGCGTATCAGATCAAGAGCCTTTCTCCACCCCCTCTCCCCTTCAGTGCGATATAGAACCTCACATCGGGCGTCGCCGTCGGAATCCCCCTGATAGCCCACATACAGGCCGATGGAGTGAAACGTCGGGACGGCCTTGACGGATCTGATCCAGATCCGGTCATCGGGCCATCCCTCCGGCGGGGGGGAGAATGTTAGATCGGGCTTGATCGGCCGGAAATCCCCGACCCTCCCGCTCAGCCACCTCCCGTGAAGCCCGTCGATCCCCCGCGGGACGGTCGATATCCGCACCTCGTCCAGGCATCCGATCAATCCCTCGCCCAGGGAGATCACATCCCCTCCTCTCAGAAGCCTCCCCTCGGGCGCCCGATCCTCCTGGAAGGCGGTCAGCTCCTCGGCAGGCGTGCCGTTTATGAGGATCGACATCTTCCTCTCCGCCCGCGGGTCATACCGACAAGCCACGTGAACCCAGACCCCGTAGGGGATGACCTCCACTGTCTTGAGCCGGCCCATCCCCCGATCGGTGAGGACCGTGAAGACGACCTTGGCGTTCCCTTCAGCATAAACGTTCATCCACCACGAGAAGGACCCCTCCCGTTCGAGGATCACGTATCTGGTATTCTGGGGCGGGCGCTCCAACCGGAGCCAGGCCTCCAGGGTGAACCCCCTGCTCAAATCGAAATCGCGGCTCAACCGTATCGTCACCCTCTGTCCGCCATCGCATGCCATAGAACCGCCCACTACCCCCTCGGCCCATTCAACCCCCTCGCACTCCACGGGCAGGTTCAGAGGTGAACTGTCAACAGCTTCCCCATCACAGTGGAGCAAGAGGGCTGTCCCTTCATCGGGCACATAGGGGCTTACGTCCCACGCCGCCTGGATCGATAAGGCGAGGAAAAACAGGATCGGCGCCATCATCCCTCCCTCAGCCCTCCGGTTTGTCTTGAGATCTTATCACACCTCAGCCCTCCCATCAAGGGCGGGTTGACAGGCCGGGGCCGATCGCCGTATAATGACTGATGAATCAATCACAAAGCTGGGGTTTGCCCGGCGGGGCGGGTGGGCTTATAATTTCAGGTCGAAACCAAAATCGGAGGTTCAGCGATGAGGAAACTTTTCGTGATTGTGGCGATCCTGATGATCATCCCCTTCAGCTCCCACGCGCTGGAGATCATCAAAGGCCCCTACCTCCAAAACGTAACCCAAGACGGCATAACCATCATGTGGGAAACCGACAAGCCCTCCTCCTCGGAGGTGTGGTATGGCGAGGGGGAGCTGAGCCGATACAAAGGGGACAGGAACCCCGTCAAGATACACGAGGTGAGGATAGAGGGGCTTCGGATCGAAACGCGTTACAGGTATAAGGTGATCTCCAGGGCCGGGGGTGAGGAGGTCGAAAGCGAGGTGTATTCGTTCCGAACGGCCCCCTACAGGGACACGCCGTTCAGGTTCGCCGTTTGGGGCGACAACAGGACCGATTTCCGCAAGTGCGAGGAGGTGGCCAAACTCATAGCCTCTCAGAACCCCGACCTGGTCATAAACGTGGGCGATGTGGTCTCCAACGGGGAGGTCTACGAGCAGTGGGGCAGGGAGTATTTCATCCCGATAAGACACTTCGCCCACTCGGTCCCCACCTACATCGCCATAGGCAACCACGAGAGGCAATCCCATTGGTTCGACGAGTTCGTCTCCCAGCCCGGCAACGAGCATTGGTTCGCCTTCACCTACGGCAACTCGCGCTTTATAATCCTTGACACCAACCGGCCCTATTACCCCGGCAGCGAGCAGTATGAGTGGCTTTTGAGGGAGCTGACCTCCAGGGAGTTCAGGGAGGCCGATTTCAGGTTCGCCTTCTTCCACCATCCCCCTTACTCCGAGCAGTGGGACAGCCCCGGCTACGTGGGCGAGGAGGGGGTCAGAAAATATCTGGTGCCGCTTCTCGAGAAGTACGGGGTCGATATCGTCTTCTCGGGCCACACCCACGATTACGAACGGGGCAGGAGGATATTGGAGGGCGATCGGGAGATCTACTACATCATCACCGGCGGCGGGGGATCGGCGCTGGACAGGGTCTTCACGAAGGATTGGGACGTCATCCAGAAGCATATCTCGGCCTATCACTGCGTCGTGGTCGATGTGAAGGGGAACGTCCTGGAGTTCAAGGCCGTGGGGCTTGACGGGAAGGTCCTGGATTCGTTCAGGAAGGTGAGCCTGGACGGGATGGCGAGGGCGATCGGGAGGGAGAGGCCGTTTCTGGGGGAGCAGCTCGCGAAGGTGAAGGGGAGGGAGTTCGACGGCGACTCCTTCGTCTTCGCCCTGGCCGGCGACACGAGGAGCTGGCTCAAGGTCTTCCAGCCCCGCACCTGGAGGAGGATAATCCGCGAGCTGAACGTCATAAAGCCGGCCTTCGTCCTCGACGTGGGCGACCTCATCTCCACCGGCTACACCTCCGATATGGAGCTGCTGGCGAGGGAGTGGAGGGAGTATTTCGAGGCCGTCTCGGAAAGCGAGATCCCCATCCTGCCCGTCGTCGGCAACCACGACATCTGGGACGAGACCAGTCAGATGGTCTGGAGGAGGGTGGTGGGCGATCTGTGGTATTCGTTCGATTACGGCAACTCGCACTTCATCGTCCTCTGCTCCGATCAGGCCCGACCGAACCACATAAGCAGGATAGGCCCCGAGCAGCTGGAGTGGTTGAAAGAGGATCTGGAGGAGAGCTGGGACGCCGAGCACGTCTTCGTCTTCCTCCACAAGCCGCTCTGGAGGGATAGGAGGAGCAACTGGGACGAGGTCCATGAGCTGCTCAAAGGATACAACGTCGAGGCCGTGATAGCCGGCCACGCCCACATCTACTCCTTCGACGGGGAGAGGGATGGGATAAAGTATATCGTCTCGGGCGGCGGGGGGGCGGAGATGGACGCCTTCCGCGATGCGGGCCGGTTCTTCCACTACATGCTCGTAACGGTGGACGGGGAGGAGGTGAGCTATTCGGTCGTCGAGCCCGGCTCCGTTCACCCGATCGACGTCGTCACCTCGAAGAGCGCCTCGCTGGCGGGGAGGATAGCCCGGGCGATCTCCCTCAGCCCGATCCCCGTCCAATCGGCCCTCTCCGGCGCCAGGGCCGTCCTGAGCGTCTCCAACGTCCACGACAGGCCGATAGACCTCCTCCTCCGCTGGGAGGTTCCCCAGGGGTTCAGGGTCGATCCGCTCATCGCCAGGGCGAGCCTGAAGCCGGGGGAGAAGAGGGAGATCGCCTTCGAGGTCAAGCTGGACGATCCGGACGCGACCTGGGGGATGACGCCGCGTCTGACGGTGGAATACCCGGGAGAGGAGGGGAGGGTCGTCAGGGTTGACCGGTATCTGACGCTCATCGGGAGGTTCGCCCCTAAGAGGCTGTTGGTCTCCTATTTCGACGGCAGACGTCGCACGGTCTACCCGCACATCACGCTGGCCTCCTCGAACCCCAAGGAGTTCTCCCTGAGCGGCGCCCTCCTCTGGGACGATAACGTCCTATACGTCCACCTCGTCTTCTCGGACGATCAGGTTCAGAAAGGCGATCGATACGCCATCGAGCTGGACGTGATGGGCAGGGAGGTTAGGTTCGACGTCGAGCCGGGTCGGAGGGCGAAGGTCGTCCCGAAGGTGAGGGGCGGGGGGTATATCCCCGATCTGGCGATCCGCGCCGGCCGAAGCTCTGTCTCGATCATGCTCCCCTGGAGGTCGATCGACGCCGAGCCGATCCCCGGCGGGGGGATAAAGGTCGGGATAGAGGCGATCGATTCGGACGGGGAGGGATCGGTCGAGAGGTTCGAGTGGAAAGGCGAGGCGGTCATCTCGCCCTGATGGGGCGTGAGGGGCGCCCTCCGGGCGCCCCCTCATTTCAAAACGATCATCCTCCTCTCCCCTATCGGTCTCCCGTCGAACTCCAACCGGTAGAGGTAGACGCCGGAGCCGACCGGTTCTCCCCACATATCCCTGCCGTCCCATTTGACCGCCTTCCCCCTCGTGATATATTCGCCCGCTTCCAGGCGGCCCAGATATATCCTCCTGACGAGCCTGCCGTTTATGTCGAATATCGATATCACGACCTCCCCATCCCTGTATAGCCGGAACGGGATCCAGGTCTCGGCGTTGAACGGGTTTGGGAAGTTCTGGAGAAGCTCCGCCTCGGGCCGCCGGGAAGCGACGGAAACCGCTCTCCCCCCAACGCCCGCCTTGATCGACCCATACCTGGTGATGAGGTTCCCTTTAGGCGAGACGTCTATGATCCGCTCGAACGGCGCTTTGAAGACGAACAGGTCGCCGTAATCGACGAAGTAGATCGTATCGCCGGCCAACAGGACATCGGAGCCGGGCAGGGGCGAGTCGAACCGGGCGGCGATCCTGGGGTCGGAAGGGGAGGAGATGTCGACGATCGTAAGCCCCTCGCTCTCGGCGATCAGCAGAGCGTTTCCGGCGACCCTCAGCTCGCTTATCCCCTCGATCCCCTCAAGCTGGAGGGTCGATACCAGCTTCGGTTCCTCGACGTTCCACACGTTGAATATCCGTATCTCGTCTTTATAGCCCGCGATCAGGTATATCCCCTTCGTCGCCATCCTCCACGGTCTGCCCAGCTCCTCCAGATATGAGACGAACTTCGGCTTCATCCTCCTCACATCCCACACATCCCACGCCTCCACCCCTCTCGCCTTCAGGCTCAGGAACATGTATCTCCCGCCGAACGCCATGTCGATTATCCCGGAGATCGACAGCTCGTGCCTCGGCTCGATCTCCCTCCGATCCCCCTCGAGCACATCGCTCAGCTCCCAGATCTGAAGGCCCTCATCGTCGGCGGCGAAGATCAGACCGTCGCGAACGGCGAGCCTCCGGTCCTTCAGATGCATCACCTCCGGCTCGCCCGGGCTCAGCGGCTTGGAGAGATCGATCCTACAGATGAAAACCCCGTTGACGAGCGCCTTCCCGCTTGGGAAGAGGTAGATCCTCTCCCCGTGCCACGGGATATCTTTGTCGAGGAGCAGTTTAGGGTTGGATGGGAGGCTTACATCCACGACCGCCAGGCCGGTGTTATGGGCTATGAAGGCGTATTTGCC
>QNBQ01000101.1 GCA_003645735.1 Candidatus Poribacteria bacterium | reverse complement strand
GATCGCCTCTTCATACAGCCTGCCCTCCTCACAGATCAGGGCGAGGTAGAGCGTGAAGAGGGCGTCCCCGGCGGGGAGGAGCTTGCGGGCCCTCCGGAGGATGAGCTCGGCTCCGTCCCGTTTCCCACCCCTGTTCAGCGCCGCGGCGAACCGGTAGAGGTTTTTGACCTCACCGGGCTGAAGCTCGATCGCCCTCTGGTAGATCTCCGCCGCCCTATCGAACTGACCTGCCTTCATGTAGAGGAACCCCATGAACCCCAGCTCATCGGGCGATTCGCCCATAACCTCCTCCAACGCCTCTGCCGCCTCGACCAGGTCGATCCCTTCATAGGCGTTGAGAAAAGCTTTCCAAGCTTCCTCCTTCCCGTAATGTATCTCAAGCTCATAGCCCGCGGGGCTGGCGCCGCACATCCATCCATATCCATCGGGCGACTTGGCCATCAGCATCTCCCGGAAGAGCTTCGCTGCTTTCCTATGTCTTCCCATCGCCGCATAGCATCTCATCAGCTTCGCCTCCGCGCCTCCGAAGGGGGTATATCCGGAGTCGGCCATCATCTCATAGGCTTTGAGCGCCTCTTCGAACCGCCCCCGCTTACAGTAATAATCGCCGACCTTGTTGTAAAACTCGCCGGGCATGTCGGGCTTGAAGGCCATCTCGTCAAGCTTATCCCGCATCACGTAAATCTCGATCAGCTTCCCGCACAGCTGCTCCCTTTTCCACCCTTGAGGGACGGCCTTCAAGCCTTCGACTAGGATCGCCTCCGCCTCCTCGACCCTCCCCAGCTCGACGAGCAGGTCGGCCAGCTTGACCCTCGGCCAGGGCTCGGTTGGGTTCAGCTCGACGCCCCTCCTGTATGCCTCCACCGCCCTGTCCCATTCGCCCGCTCCGGAGAGGAGATTGCCCAGCGATTCGAACAGGTGGGGGCTTGGATGCTCATCGGCCAGCCCTTCGAGGAGCTGGATTATCTCCTTCTCTCTCCCGGCGTTCTGAGCGGCTCCTGCGATCAGGTAGCAGTATTCGCGGTTGCCCGGGTCGGCCTTCAGCAGCTCCTTGA
Organism: Candidatus Poribacteria bacterium; assembly: GCA_003645735.1. Taxonomy (GTDB): domain Bacteria; phylum Poribacteria; class WGA-4E; order B28-G17; family B28-G17; genus B28-G17. The sequence goes on along the minus strand of QNBQ01000101.1, from coordinate 5,551 downwards.
GCAGCTCGATCGCCTCGTCATGCCTGCCCAGGGCGATGTATACCCTTGCCAGTTTGTCCCTCACCCACAGGTTGTTTGGGAGCATCCCTTCCAGCTCCTCCAGCAGCTTCAGGGCTTTTCCGGGCTTGCTCCAAATGTATCTCATCACCTCCCTCTTGAGCCGCTCGATCCTCTCCCCATCACCGGACCTCCGCTGAACAACCCCTTCGGCTTTCAAGGAGAGGGACAATATGAGACCCATGATGAGCAGCGGATGTGAGATCCTCACCCTCATGTTTGCCCCCTCCCCGCTCCAAGCCCTCGTGATACAAAGGCTTTTTCCGAGCTCCAAGGAGATCTTATCACGGGGCGATTCCCCTGTCAATCTCTTAATGGTTCTGAACACCGCCTTCACTTTCTCATCTCTAGGTTTGCAAGGCGACCCGTGGAGGGCGTCCCATCGTTTATGTATCCGGGGGAGGATTTCACTATAATTTGTGAGGGGAAACCCTTCGAAGCTCATCGAGTGGGAAGGGCGAAGGTGAGGTTGAGGAGGTGATGGGGGTGAAAGGGAGCTACAGAAGGGTCTCCAAGCTGATGGCGCTCATACTCCGACATAAGCCCGGGGAGTTCGGCGTCGAGCTGGATGAGCTCGGCTTCTGTCCCTTGGAATCGCTCATCCGCGCTCTCAAGAAGCGGTTCCCATGGGTGGATGAGCGGGTTGTGAGGGAGATCGTCGAGGGGGATGAGAAGGGGCGGTATGAAATAAAGGGCGATAGGATCAGGGCCAGATATGGGCACAGCGTTCCCGTCGTCTTGGATCAACGACCGGTCAAACCGCCTCGGCTGCTTTATCACGGCACCTCCCGCTCGGCCCTCCCATCGATACTTAAAGAGGGGCTGAGGCCGATGGGGAGGCGGTTCGTCCACCTCTCCCCCTCGATCGAGGATGCCCTGAGTGTCGGGAGGAGACATGATCCCAGGCCGGTGATCCTTGAGGTGAGGGCCGAGGAGGCGTGGAGGAGCGGTATACCTTTTTACAGGCCCTCCGAGCGGGTCTATCTGGCTCCGCATATCCCGCCCGTTTTCCTCCGGAGGAACTCTTAACCCACGCCCGAAAGATGAGCAACGCGAATATGACGTTCATCGGCGCGGCGAAGAGATAGAGAACGTGGGAGAGGATCGAATCCTTGTCTCGGAGGGAAGGCTCCCCCGCCTTCGGACGCCGATATAATACACCGATGCGGAGGGGGAGATCAAGGCCGGATTGTCAGGGGAGATGGCGATCTGATATAATTTCCCAGCCCGACCGATCGACGGGGAGGTGAGGCGGCGGATGGGCGATCTGTCGTTTCACTTCTCCAGGTCGGAGTTTGTTTGCCCCTGCTGTGGGGAGCTGGTCATAGACATGGAGCTGATAGATCAGCTGGAGCGGCTGAGGTTCCTTGTGGGGAGGCCGATAAAGGTGCTTTCGGGCTATAGGTGTCAAAGACACAACCGCGAGGTGGGAGGCGCGCCCAACTCCCAACACCTGCTGGGCAGGGCGGCCGATATAAGGGTGGAGGGGATGGACAGCCTCAGGCTCTTCCTCGAAGCGGTCAGGTGCGAGTTCGGGGGAATAGGGATTTACCCCGATTTCATCCATGTAGACGTCAGGCGCGAGCCGTTCAGGGCGCTGTGGGGGCGGAGGGCCGACGGGAGATATGTCTCGGCCGCCGAGGCGATAGCCGAGCTGTTCAAACGGGAGAGGTGAAGGGGATGGGAGGGGCGTCGAGGTTGAAACCGATCGTTTCTGCCTTGTTGATCTGTATCGCTGTTTTCGCCGGATGCGGCGAGGTGGGGGAGAACCTGCCGCCTCAGATATTCTCGGTTGAGGCATCGAGCGAGGTGATCTCGCCGGGAGGGGAGGTGAAAATCGAGGCCAAAGCGGGCGACCCGGAGGGGGACGAGCTGACCTACTCGTGGGAGGCCGAGGCCGGGTCGATACTGGGAAGCGGACCCGTTGTCACCTGGAAGGCGCCCGGAGAGGAAGGGGTTTATGAGATCGCCGTTGAGGTGAGCGACGGGGAGGAACGGGATCGGAGGAGCGTCAAGCTGATCGTGTGGGCCGAGCGGTCCGGCGATTACTACCCCCTCGCCCTGGGGAACAGATGGGTCTACCTCGACCGAAACGGCTACCGGATCACCTTCGAGGTGGTCGACGTCATAACGATCGAGGGGACGAACGAGAGGAGCTATGTGCTCGAGAAGAGGAGCTCCGACCCGCGGCTTGAGGGGGTGGCGACCTACGCCTATCTGGGGAAGCATCCCGATGTGATCTACCAACACGCCGCTAGCGTCGCTCCCGGCTCGCCCGATACGATGATCTTCGTCCCCTGGCTGCCGCTTTACAAGTTCCCGCTGGTTCCGGGCAGATCGTGGGAGGTCGAGTTCAAGGCCAAGCTGCCCGAGGGGTATTACATCGGGGAGGGGAGGGCCAGGTATGAGGTCGTGGATGAGTCTACCTTGACCGTCCCGGCCGGCAGGTTCGAGCACGTCATACAGGTGAGGGAGGAGTTCAGGTGGACGCTCATGGATCGGACGTTGGACGAGACGATAAGCCGCAAATGGCTCGCCCCGGATGTGGGGCTTGTCAAGATCGTCGAGGAACAGACCAGGGGAGGGCAAACGGTTTCAAACGAGCTTGAGCTGATCGAATACGATCTGAAAGGGGGGAAACCGTGAAGATCTACATCCTCACCGATCTGGAGGGGGTCGCGATGGTTTCGAGATGGGATCAGACGAGGGAGGGGGACGCGACCCCCGAGTCGAAGAGGGAGGCGATGAAGCTTTTGACCTGGGAGGTCAACGCCGCCGTGGACGGGATCTTGGACGTCTACCCGGACGCTGAGGTGATCGTCTGGGACGGCCACGGGAGCGGCGGGATAGACATCATGGAGTTTCACCCCAGGGCGAAGCTGATCCCACGCGGCAGGCCGATATCGCCGCCCTATTTCCTCGATGAGAGCTTCGACGCGCTGTTTTTCGTGGGCCAGCACGCCATGGCCGGAACCCCGAACGCCCCGCTGTGTCACACCTATTCGTCCAAGACGATCGAGTATTACAAACTGAACGGGATGTTCGTGGGGGAGTTCGGGGCGAGGGCGATAATGGCAGGGACGTTCGGGGTGCCGACCGTCTTCATCTCGGGGGATGATAAGGCGGTCGAGGAGGCCAGGAAGCTGGTGCCGAACATCTACGGGGCGGTCGTGAAATGGGGCCTGGGGATAGAGCTGGCCCTCCACCTGTCGCCGAAGGCGGCCCAGGAGCTTATAAGGAGGACGGCGGCCGAGGCAGTCAGGAACATAGACTCGATCGAGCCGGTCAAGGTCGATCCCCCCTATGAGCTTGAGATCAGGGTCTACGAGGGCGTGAGCATAGAGGGCTACCTCAGGAGGGGGGCGCAAAAGATCGACGAGCGAACGGTTCTCTTCAAGACGGACGACATATGCAAGCTTCCGATCTGAAACTTGACTTTCCCCATCCCGAAGGCTAGACTTTAACTCGATGACCGGTCGAAAATCAAGGGGAGGGTATTCATCCGATGATAAGGAGCATAATGGTCTCCGTGGGGAACCAGAGGCACGAGAGGGCCGCGTTTGAATACGCGCTGATGTTGGCCAGGGGGTTAAAGGCCTTCCTCGTGTGCGCGGTCTTCCCGGGGGAGATAGACGACGAGGAGAGCTTCAACCCCGATCTGCTCGCATCGGAGATCTTCCTGGAGGTCAGCTCCGCCTGTAGGGAGGCGGGCGTGAAGTTCGAGACGACGGTCGTCCCCGGCAAGCGGGCGACCGAGATCTGCAGGATGGGCAGGATGGTCGATCTGATAACCGTCGGCATGCCCGAGGAGATAAAGACCCAGGGGTTGAAGCTGATCTACAACGAGATCGATGACATCCTGATCGACAGCACAAAGCCCGTTCTGGTCGTCCACGAAAACTGCCTCGACCTGACGAAGATCCTGGTGGTTCACAGGGGCGACAACTACTCCGACAGGGCGCTGGAGCTGGCCACCGAGCTGAAGGAGAGGCTGGGGGTGGAGCTGACCGGCCTGGCCATAGCCGACACCGTCCCCGAGGCCAACTCCATAGCCAAGGACATGGAGACCTACCTGAAGTTCAGGGGGATAGAGGCGGAGGTGGAGACGGAGCTGGGGTTCACCGTGGCAAACATAATCGACACGGCCTCCGAGAAGGGCTGCGACATGATAGCGCTGGGGGCCAGCCGGAGGGGGAAGCTTTACGAGGCGATCTTCACCAGCACAACCGATACGGTCGCCAAACTGGCGAACAGGGCCGTTTTGGTGTGCAAGTAAGGGGGATCAAGGGTTGGATCGCAACCCCCATCGCGTTAGCCCTGGCGGCCTTCCTGCTCTATAAGGCCGATCTGGGGCGGATCGTCAACGCGCTCTCCGAAGCTCCGCTCGGGGTTATCGCCTCCGGCCTCCTGTTATACCTCGCCTTCAACCTGCTCAAAGCGCTGAGGTTCCACCTGCTCCTCAAAAGGGAGCTGCCGTTTGTAAGGTTGATCCCCTTAACCCTGATCTACTCGTTTTGGTCGAACCTGCTGCCCATGAGGGCGGGCGACTTGGCCTATCTCTACATGCTCAGATCGGGCGAGAGGGTGTCGATCTCGAAGGGGATATCCTCCCTGGCCGTCGGGACGCTCTTCGACGTTGCATTGATCTTCGCCTCGCTTCTCGGGCTGGGGATCGCGCTGAAAGGAGATCTCAAAGGGGCGCTTCCGAGGGCCACGCGCCTCATCCTGCCAGCTCTGATCGCCGCCGTTGCGCTTCTGTTGTCGTCGATAGTTCTGTTGGGCAGGCGGATGCCGATGCTCAAAGGAGGGGGCGTCATCGCCAAAGGGTGGGGCAAGCTATCGGAGGTGATGAACGAAATCGGCGGGTTCAGGCCCAGGGATCTGCTGCTCGGCATACTGCCCCTCTCGATCGGGCTTCTTCTGCTGAGGTTCGGCATGCAATGTTACCTGGCGGAGGGGATGGGGTTCCGCTTCGGATGGGCCAGGATCTCCTTCGCCCTGGCCTTCACCTCCTTCTGCAACCTGTTCCCGATCCAATCCGTGGCCGGTTTGGGGACCGTGGAGGCGCCCTGGAGCTGGGCGCTCGTGGGGATAGGCGAGGGAAGCGGGGATGCCATAGCCTCCGGGTTCGCCCTCCACGCCCTCATACTGGCCTACGCGATCGTAAGCGGGGGTGTGGGATGGATATCCTGGAGTTTGACGAAGGTCGTTCGGGGGAGTGGGATGAGTTCGTGAAAAGCTGCCCCTATGCGACCCCCTTCGACTCCTGGGCGTGGCGGCGCGCCCTTTCGACCAAGTTTCCAGGGATGAGGCCGATCTATTTGGGGGTGGAGTCGGGCGATGAGCTTCTGGGGGCTATGCCCCTCTTCATCTTCAGGCCGCTCCCCTTCTTCAAGTCCGCCCTCTCGCTCCCCTGGAACCTGTTCGGCGGCCCGCTGCTGAAGGGGGAGGTCGTTCAGGACGAGACAGCGATAGGTTTCGCTCTTCGCGCGAT
>QNBQ01000100.1 GCA_003645735.1 Candidatus Poribacteria bacterium | reverse complement strand
CCGAACTTCGGATCACACGCCCCGAAGACCACCCGATCGACCCTCGCCAAGATCAGCGCCCCGGCGCACATCGGACACGGCTCCAACGTGACGTAAACCGTCGCGCCGTTCAATCTCCAGCTCCCCACCTTCTTCGCCGCTTCCCTGAGGGCAACTATCTCGGCGTGAGCGGTGGGATCAGCGGTGCTCTCCCGGAGGTTGTACCCCCTCCCGATTATCTCGCCGTCCTTTACGACAACGGCTCCCACCGGGACCTCGTCCTTCTCGAACGCCTTCCGGGCCTCGGCGAGAGCCTCCGACATGAACTTGACGTCCTGATCCATTGTCAAAGAAGAAAATTTGGAGCGCCCGAGAGGACTCGAACCTCCAACCTTCTGATCCGTAGTCAGACGCTCTATCCAGTTGAGCTACGGGCGCTCGCTTGGGTGAAATTTTTGGCGGAGAGGGTGGGATTCGAACCCACGGTGCGGGGGATACCCGCACAACAGCTTAGCAGGCTGCCCGATTCGGCCACTCTCGCACCTCTCCGCCCTCGGGCAGCGAACGGTGGCGGTGGGAGTAGGATTCGAACCTACGGTGGCGCGTTAGCGCCACAGCAGCTTTCAAGGCTGCCGCCTTAAGCCACTCGGCCATCCCACCGCCGTGGCATTAATCTATTTTACCAAAACCGGCTCGCCTTTGTCAACGAGCCGGCCCGTCATTCCTTGCCCTCTTTCTCCCTCTTCTCCTTGATCGCCGCCTGGGCCGCCGCCAACCTGGCTATCGGAACTCTGTAGGGCGAGCAGCTGACGTAGTCCATCCCGACCCTGTGGCAGAACTCGATCGACGCGGGATCGCCGCCGTGCTCGCCGCAGATGCCCACCTCAAGCTTCGGGTTGGTCGAACGCCCCTTCTTAACCGCTATCTCGATCAGCTGGCCCACGCCCGTCTGATCCAGCGTCTGGAACGGATCCTTCTCATAGATGCCGTTGTCGATGTAGAAGTCCAAGAACTTGGCCACGTCATCCCTGCTCATCCCGAGCGTCATCTGGGTCAGGTCGTTGGTTCCGAAGGAGAAGAACTGGGCCACCTCGGCGATCTCGTCGGCCGTCAACGCCGCCCTGGGAACCTCTATCATCGTGCCCACCATGTATTCGATCTCCACGCCGGTCTCCCTCATGACCTCCTCGGCCACCCTGTCGACGATCTCCCTCTGCATCCTCAGCTCCTTGACGTTGCCCACAAGCGGGATCATGATCTCCGGTATCGCTTTGATGCCCCTCTTGGTCACCTCGGCGGCCGCCTCAAAGATCGCCCTGGCCTGCATCTCCGTCACCTCGGGGTAGACCAGCCCGAGGCGGCATCCCCTGAAGCCCAGCATCGGGTTGAACTCGTGCAGCCTCTCGACCGTCTCCAGCAGCTCCTCAAGCTCCCTCAGCCTGGCCAGCTTCTCGTCCATCTCCTCCATCGACTTGGACTGGGCGATCTCGAACTTCAGCTGGTCTATCTCCCTGATCAGCTCCTCCCTCCTGGGCAGGAACTCGTGAAGCGGCGGGTCCAGCGTCCTGATGATCACCGGCAGGCCGTCCATCACCTCGAAGATCTTTATGAAGTCCTCCCTCTGGTAGGGCAGCAGCTTCGCCAGCGCCTGCCTTCTCCCCTCGGGATCCCTTGCCATGATCATCTCGCGCATCGCCTTGATCCTGTCGCCCTCGAAGAACATGTGCTCCGTCCTGCAAAGCCCTATCCCCTCGGCGCCGAAGTCGCGGGCCACCTTGGCATCCCTGGGGGTGTCGGCGTTGGTCCTGACGCCCAGCTTGCGGTATTTATCGGCCCATTTCATCAGGATCTCGAAATCGCCGCTTATCCGCGGCTCAACGAGCGGGGCTTCGCCCAGGATGACGTTGCCGGTCGAGCCGTCTATGGTGATGTAGTCGCCCTCCTTGACGACGATGTCGCCCACCCTGAACTCCTTAGAGCCTTCATCGACCAGGATCTCCCCGGCGCCGACGACGCACGGCTTGCCCATTCCCCTTGCGACGACCGCCGCGTGGCTGGTCATCCCGCCCCTCGATGTCAGGATGCCCTGGGCCGCGTGCATGCCGCCGATGTCCTCGGGCGAGGTCTCGGGCCTGACCAGTATCACCTTCTCGCCCCTGGCGGCCCACTCCTCCGCGTCCTTGGCCGAGAAGACGACCCTCCCCACGGCGGCGCCCGGCGAGGCGGGCAACCCCTTGGTGATGACGTTGACCTGGGCGTTCGGGTCGATCATCGGGTGGAGCAGCTGATCCAACGCCATAGGATCAACCCTCAGCAACGCCTCCTCCTCGTCGATCAGCCCCTCCCTGACCATGTCGACGGCGATCTTGACCGCCGCAAGCCCTGTCCGCTTGCCCGTCCTGGTCTGCAGCAGGTAGAGCTTCCCCTCCTGGACGGTGAACTCGATGTCCTGCATGTCCTTGTAATGCCTCTCCAGCTTCTCGCAGACCTCCATCAGCTGCTTGTAGACATCGGGCATGATCTCGGCCAACTCGTCGATCGGCTGGGGCGTCCGGATGCCGGCCACCACGTCCTCGCCCTGGGCGTTTATGAGGAACTCGCCGTAGACCTTCTTCTCGCCGGTGGCGGGGTTACGGGTGAAGGCGACGCCGGTGCCCGAAGTTTCCCCCATGTTGCCGAAGACCATCGCCTGGACGTTGACCGCCGTGCCCAGGTCGTCCGGTATGTCGTGTATCTTCCGGTAGATGATCGCCCTCTCGTTGTTCCACGACTCGAAGACCGCCCTTATGGCCATCCAGAGCTGCTGTTTCGGATCCTCGGGGAAGTCCTGGCCGGTCTCTTCCTTGATCAGCTTTTTGAACTTGGCGACCAGATCCCTCCAATCATCGGCGTCGAGCTCTATGTCCAGCTGAACGCCCCTCTCCCTCTTTTTGGCCTCGATCAGCTCCTCGAACTTGGAGTGCGGAACCCCCAAAACGACGTTGCCGAACATCTGGACGAACCTTCTGTAGGCGTCGTATGCGAACCTGGGGTTGTTCGTCCTCCTGATCAGCCCCTGCACGGTCTCGTCGTTCAGCCCCAGGTTGAGGATGGTGTCCATCATGCCGGGCATGGATATGGGGGCGCCAGATCGGACGGAGACGAGCAGGGGGTTTTCGGGGTCGCCGAACTTCGCCCCCATCGCCTCCTCCAGCTTCCTGAGGTTCTCCTCGACCTGCTCCTCAAGCCCTTCGGGGAACTGCTTGTTGTTCCTGTAGTAAAGCCTGCAGACCTCCGTGGTGATCGTGAACCCCGGCGGGACGGGTATGCCGATGTTGGTCATCTCGGCCAGGCCCGCTCCCTTTCCGCCGAGGAGATCCCTCATCTTGGCGTTGCCTTCCGCCTTGCCTTTGCCGAAGAAGTAGACGTATTTCGGGGCTCCCATCTACATTCCTCCTTGTCGGTTGGTCTCTTTTGGCGAAAACCCCTCATGATGTGAGGTAGGGATGAGTCCCGGCAGCGGAGAAGCGCCGTATGTATTTTACAATTTCGGCTTTGATTTGTCTAACGGCTGGGTTTGTTCTGTAACCCTGGCGAGCAATTTGAGCATATCTTCCCTATGCGCTCGAGAAGCGATGCCGAAACCCTTGATAGTTTCAATTATGATCCTCGCCCCGGGTCTCCAAACGGCTTTCTCCTTCGCTTTAGCCTTCCTCCCGATCAAATCCCCTGGTTTCAAAACGACTAAGGGTATGAGCAGGAACAGCATAGGTTGGAAACCCACCGCCCATTGTCTATGTCGAAGTTCGATTTCAATGGTGATCCTCTCCACCTTCTTGACCAAAAGGGGATGCCTCCGCTCGAAGATTTTAAACCCCCAAAGTTCTCCTTTTAGTTCGCATGTCTTAACCGCCCACATCTCATCGAAGAAGCTGTTTACCTCTTCAAGCCAGCGCCTCAGGTTCTCCAACTTCCGGCCACTTATAAGGCCATATTCGAACGCTATTCTCAGCATCAACCCCAATTCTACGAGCTTCCCATTACTATCAAAATAAGATATCTGCCATTCGACGTAATCATCTGAGTTGAGGGTAGTTCGCCTAGTCGCCAGGGGGAATCCTCTCCGTTTCACCCGGACTTTCCCGGTCGGCCTCGTCAGAGGCAGATAACACGTTATGCCATCTTCCCACACAACCTCTATGAATTTCGGCTTCCTTCTCAACTTATCCGCCTCCTATCAAGAAATTTTCCAACTGAGACAAGGCCTGCAGGAGCTTTGAGCTGGAATCCTCACCCCTGATCGATCCTTCGTGGATATCCCTGTAGATCCGGGCGAAATAGCTTTGGACATCTATCGATGGAACAGGGACAAGCACATCTTTGAGCGCGGTTTGAGGGATTGTAACCGTTCCCACTCCTCTCTTCAGTCTCTCGATCTGTAGTTTGAAGAACCTTGTTTGGGCGAAGAGAGCGAAGAATTCGGGGAGAATTGCCTTTTTAAACCTTAAAATGTAGATGTAATCATCGGCCACACCTTCTTCCTCCTCGTTCAACACCACAGCCACTCTTCCCGCACATCCCACCCCAACGCGAACAAAAAGGACATCTCCGATTCTAACCCGAGCTTTGGGCTTGTCCATTCGGCTCCCCGGCTCAACAAACCTTCCATCCCGCGAGATGTCTATCCCGAAGGGGGTTATCGTTTTAGCCGATATATAGGGGATTCCCACCTCGACAAACCTCCTCCAGGAGCCATATTCCGTCGCCCCTGTCCGGATCTCCAAAAGCAGCTCTCCAAGGGGAACCAGAGGGATCGCTGGGGAAATATCAAGTGAAATAGCTCGATGCAAGAGCAGATGCCATGGACTCATGTTCTCTGTTAAAGCTTCCTTGTCGATCCACAAAGAGCTTTCAAACTCCGCGTCCCCAGTGAAGGTCTTCAGGATTGATTCCAAATCGTCGAGCTCCTCGGCATATGCAAGGAAAGTCTTACTTGTCTCCAAACCCTTCCCCGCTATCAGTATCCCCGTTCTAGCTCTGAAGAACCGCTGGGATAGTCCTATTACGGCGAGCGGGCATATCCTCTCTATAAGCCACATACGAATGGGTTTCATCGGTATGGAGGCAAAGAAACCCTCCGGCAATATAATGGCGATGTATCCTCGCTTCTTGACAACCCGGATGAAAAGCTCAAGAAATAAAACCTCCACAGCCTGGCTTTTTCGCCCCCTTGATACTTCAAACCTTTCCAGTATTGATCTTTCCCTCAGACGTCCATATTTGGCGCTGAAAGGAGGGTTTCCGACGACGAACTCAAACCTCTCTTCAAGCCTATCTACCAACCTTAGAGCATCAGCGCATATCAATCTGGTGTTAGGATGATGTTTTCTCGAAATCCCCTTAAGAGAGCTTACATCGATATCTATGCCCCAAATCTCCTTGAAGCCAGCCTCAGAGAGAGCTTTCAGAAAGATTCCGTCTCCGCAAGCCGGGTCAAGCGCGCTCTCCTTTGACAGACCGAGTATATCGACCCAGCTTACGATCCATCTCGCTAAGTCCGGAGGGGTGAAAAACTGGCCTAACACCTTTTCGCGCCGCATGAAGTGTTTCTCGCGCTGAGAAGGCCTCTCTCGTTCAAAGAGGAATAGCTGCTGACCGCCCATCGCTGATCGCCTCCCGCTCGCTCAAGAGAATTATACTTCCGACACCGCTCGCTTTGCAATATGAGAGAGTTTCGATCCCCTGCTTGACATCTCACCCGCCCCGTTTTATATTTTCCCCGTCCCCTCAATCCCGACGGGAGGGCGGAGATGAGGGTGAAGTTCCTGGGGACGGCCGCCGCCGAGGGGTGGCCGGGGGTTTTCTGTCAGTGCGAAAACTGCCGTAGGGCTAGGGAGGCGGGCGGCAAAAACATCAGAACCAGGTCGTCCGTCCTGATAGACGACATCTACAAGGTCGATCTCCCGCCCGACACTTACTTACACGTCCTGAAATACGGCCTCGACCTCTCCAGGGTCGAACACCTCTTCATCACCCATACCCACCAGGATCACTTCTACTTCGAGGAGCTGAGGATGAGGAAATCCCCGTTCGCCCACATCCTGAGCGGGACGGTCATGACCGTCTACGGAAACGAGAAGGTCGGGGACACCATAGCCGATATGGTCGGCGATCCCGATTACAAGCTCAGGTTCAGGCTGTGCGAGCCGTTCAAGAGCTTCAAGGCCGGGGATATGAGGGTGACCCCGATGAAGGCCGATCACGCCTACGATCAAGTGGCGATGTTCTACATATTCGAGTCGATGAGGGAGGGGAAGACGGTGATGGTGGGGTTCGATACGGGCTGGTTCCCGCCCGAGACCTGGGAGGCCATCGCCGAGTTCAGGATCGACCTGGCCATATTCGACTGCACGAACGGCCCCCTGGAGGGGAGGAGGGGCCACATGGGCATAACGGCCGTTTTGGAGGCGAAAGCCGAGCTTGAAAAGCTCGGGGTTTTGGGGCCGGAATCGATCTGCTTCGCCACGCATTTCTCGCATAACGGCGGGCTTCTGCACCACCAGCTCGAGGAGAAGCTCAACCCCCACGGGGTTCTCGTGGCTTACGACGGATTAGAGGTGGAAATATGAAGCGACGGGAGGTGAGGGG
>QNBQ01000099.1 GCA_003645735.1 Candidatus Poribacteria bacterium | reverse complement strand
CCCATGGCGCTTCAGCACATAATTCCCCAGCTCCCTCCCGATTTCCCTCTCCCGATCCTGATAGCCCAACATATGCCGCCTTATTTCACCGGATCGTTGGCCGAGAGATTGAACGAGATGAGCCGGATAAGGGTCGTTGAAGGATCGGATGGCGAAATGGTAACCCCGGGCAAAGCGATCCTCGCCCCGGGCGGAAGGCATATGAAGGTGGTGAGAGCGGGCGATAACTGTGTGATCAAGCTCTTACGCCGAATAGAGGGGATCATCTACGTCCCATCCGTCGACGTGCTCATGAAATCGGCTGTCAAAGCCTACGGCGGGAAGCTGGTGGGGGTGATACTGACGGGGATGGGGGACGACGGGTTGGAGGGGATGAGGCGGATTAAGGAGAGCGGAGGGATCACAATCGCCCAAGACGAGGAATCGTGCGTTGTCTTCGGCATGCCCAAGGCGTGCATAGAGGCGGGGATCATCGATGAGGTTTTGAGCCTGGATGAGATCCCGCGCAGGCTGGTGGAGATCGCCGCCGGTCGGCCTCGGATTTGAATTCCCGGCCGCCGTGTGCTATAATCTCGCTGTAGATCGAAGCGGGGCAGGGGTGAACGTTGTGAGGAGCATGACCGGCTACGGCCGGGCCGAGCTTGAGACCCCCTACGGCAGGCTCTCCGTCCAAATAAAAACCCTCAACCACAAATATAGGTCCGTCTCCTGCAGGCTGCCGCATCAGCTCTCCCCCCTGGAGATCAAAGCGGTCGAGCTGATCAGCTCCCGAATCGCCCGCGGGACGGTCTACCTGAACGTCGACCTCCTCCCCCATGAAAACGCCTCCTCCCCCAAGGAGATCTTCATCGACCTGGAGCTGGCCAGGAGATACAAGGAGGGGCTGGAGGGGATGGGACGGGAGCTGGGCGCAAAAGGGGAGGTCGAGCTTCAGCTGTTAGCCTCACTGCCCGGGGTGGTCAACCTCATAGAGCCCCAGCTGGAGGCGGAGGAGGTCTGGAGGTGGCTTGAGGAGGCGATGAACCTGGCCATCGATCGGCTCGACGAGATGAGGCTCGCCGAGGGGGAGAGGATGAGGAGGGAGATGGAGAGGAGGCTCGCCTCCGTGGCCGCCTCGGTCGATAGGATCGAAAGGCTAGCCGAGGGGATGGTCGACGACTACAGGGAGAAGCTGAGGAAGCGGATGAAGGAGCTTCTGGGGGAGGGGTATGATGAGGGGCGGATATCCATGGAGGCGGCGCTGATGGCCGAAAGGTCCGACATCTCCGAGGAGATCGCCAGGCTGAGAAGCCACATCTCCCAGTTCTCCTCGCTGCTGGGCTCGGCCGAGCCGGTCGGAAAACAGCTCGACTTCCTCCTCCAGGAGATGCACAGGGAGAGCAACACGATCGCCGCCAAAGCCACCAGGGAGGAGATCGTCTCTGAGACGATCAAGCTCCGATCCGAGATCGATAAGATCAGGGAGATAGCCCAAAACGTCGAGTGATGAGCCGACGACCGCCCCGCCGAGGGCAGATCATCGTCATATCGGGGCCATCGGGCTCCGGGAAGACGACGATCGTCAAAAAGCTGCTCAAGCGGAACCCCGATCTGTGCAGGTCGATCTCGGCCACGACCAGGAAGCCCAGGCCGGGGGAGAGGGATGGGATAGACTATCACTTCCTGTCGAGGGAGGAGTTCGAGCGGGGGATAGAAAGCGGCGAGTTCGCCGAATGGGCGGTTTACAACGACAACTACTACGGCACCCCGAAACGTCAGCTGGACGAGGCCCTGAGGGAGGGCAGATCCATACTGCTGGCGATAGAGGTTCAGGGGGCGGCGCAGATCAAAAAGCTCTACCCCGATGCCCTTCTCATCTTCATCTTGCCCCCCTCGATGGAGACGCTGAAGGAGAGGCTCAGGAGGAGGGGAACCTCCCCTGAGGAGATAGAGCGGAGGGCCGAGATCGCCCTGAAGGAGATATCGAGCATAGACATCTACGATTACGCCGTCGTAAACGAGGAGGGAAAGCTTGAGGAGGCCGTCAAAGCGGTCGAGATGATCATCTCGGCCCAAAGCTTCAAGCTCACCCCCGAGAGGATCAAGGGGATAAAAAGGGCGTGGAGGGGTGATGAGGTATGAGAAACGTGTTGATAGAGGATCTCCTCTCGATAGGCAACAAATATCTGGCGGCCAACATAGCCTCCAGGAGGGCCAGGCAGCTGAACGCCGGGGAGCGGCCCAGGATAAAGACCTCGCACATAAAGCCGGCTACGATAGCCCTGGAGGAGCTGGCCGCCGGCGCCTTGGAATACAGGGTGCTGCCTCATGAGCCGAGGCCCGACAGGAGGCTTTATCCCGCCAGGGAGGTCGACGAGGAGATAGCCAGGGAGTTCAAGGAGAGGGAGAGGTTCATACCCGAGGAGCTGGAGGCCCAAATAGAGAAGGAGGAGGAAGAGGAGCTGAGGGAGAGCTGATGGCCGCCCTCAACGGCAGAAGGATACTTTTGGGGGTTACCGGGGGGATAGCGGCCTTCAAGGCCGCTGCGCTCACAAGCCTCCTCGTCAAGGAGGGGGCCGAGGTGAGGGTCGTCATGACCGAAAACGCGACGAAGTTCGTCGCACCCCTCACCTTCCAAACCCTCTCCGGCAACCCCGTCCACATCGATATGTTCTCCCCTCATCTTTGGCAGCCGGAGCACGTCTCGCTGGCCGATTGGTCCGAGCTTTTCGTCATAGCCCCGGCCACCGCCAACGTCATAGGCAAGCTCGCAAACGGCATAGCCGACGATCTGCTCACGACGGTCGCCCTGGCGGCGAGCTGCCCCCTCCTGATCGCTCCCGCCATGAACGACAACATGTGGCGACACCCCGCCGTCCAGGCCAACCTCAAAACCCTGGAGGAGCGGGGCGCCTTCATCATACCCCCCGGATACGGCAGGCTGGCATGCGGAAGGGAGGGGAGGGGAAGGATGGCCGAGCCGGAGGTGATCGTTGAGGCGATCGGGATGGCGTTGACGCCCAAGGATCTGGAGGGCGTCAACGTGCTAGTGACCGCCGGGCCGACGAGGGAGTATATCGATCCGATCAGGTTCGTGACGAACAGGTCGAGCGGCAAGATGGGCTTCGCGCTGGCCAGGGCGGCCAGGGACAGGGGCGCGCGCGTCAAGCTCATAACCGGTCCAACGCCGCTTCCCCCTCCGCCGTTTATCCCGACCGTCCGGGTCGAGACGGCGGAGGAGATGAGGGAGGCGGTGTTGGAGGGCTTTGAGGAGGCGGACGTCGTCATCATGGCCGCCGCGGTGGCCGATTTCAGGCCCGAAGAGGCGCTTCCCCTGAAGCTTAAAAAGGATCAGGTCTCGGAGCTAAACCTCAAGCTCGTGCCCACCCCCGACATCCTGGCCGAGCTGGGAAAGCGTAAGGGCGATAGGATCCTGGTCGGGTTCGCCGCCGAAACCGATCGGCTGATAGAAAACGCCCTCCAAAAGCTGAGATCGAAAAACCTCGACCTCATAGTCGCCAACAACGTCCTGGAGCCGGGGGCCGGGTTCGAGTCAGACACGAACATCGTCACGCTGATAGACGGAACCGGCAAGGCGGAGAGGTTGCCGCTTATGAGCAAGTATGAGGTGGCCCATAAGGTGTTGGACAGGGTCGCCGCGATGCTGAAGGGGGATGCCCGTAAAGGCTAAAAAACGGCTCGGCCAGCATTTCCTGAGGGACAGATCATACCTGATCCGCATAGCCGAGGCGGCCTCGCTCAGGCCCGAGGATGTGGTCCTGGAGATAGGCCCAGGGGAGGGCGATCTGACCGAGCTGCTGTTGGAGCGGGCGGGTAGGGTGATCGCCGTCGAGATAGATCCCGAGCTGGTCGCCTTGCTCCGCTCCCGGTTTCAAGGTGAGGACAGGCTCGCCCTGATCCAAGGCGACGTTTTGAAGCTCGATCTCACCTCCCTGCTTTCCGAACACCTGAGCGTCGGCTCTAAGGCCAAGGTCGTCGCCAACATCCCTTATTACATAACCTCGCCGATCATCGAGAAGCTCATAGAGAGCAGGCGCGTCTTGGGGGAGTGCGTGTTGACGGTTCAGAGGGAGGTGGCCAGGAGGATCTGCGCCGCGCCCGGCTCGAAGGAATACGGGTCGCTGACGGTTCTCGTTCAGTATTTCGCCGATGTGGAGCTTTTGTTCGATATCCCGCCGGGCGCCTTCCGACCTAAGCCGAAGGTCACCTCCAGCGTCGTGAGGATCTCCTTCAGGGAGAGGCCCAGGGTCGAGGTGAAGGACGAGGGGTTTTTCTTCAGGGTCGTCAGGGCAGCTTTCGGTCAGAGGAGGAAGATGATAAAAAACGCCCTCCGATCGCTCGGCCTGGCGGACGAGGCGATCAGGTCG
The DNA here is from genome assembly GCA_003645735.1 of Candidatus Poribacteria bacterium. GTDB lineage: Bacteria > Poribacteria > WGA-4E > B28-G17 > B28-G17 > B28-G17. The sequence continues at coordinate 2,261 of QNBQ01000099.1, read as the reverse complement.
GCGATGGAGAGGGCGGGGATAAGCCTGGAGGAGAGAGCTGAATCGCTGACCCTTGAACAGCTGAGCAGGCTCGCCGACGAGCTTTTCGTTTCCCACGCCTGATCCGATCGATGGGAATAATTTTCCCATTCACCTGCCTTCGAGCTTCCGTTCCCCCGATTTTTAACGTCCAAACAGTGGCATAGAACTTGCTCGCGACTCGCCGGACGGATAGCTACTTCATCTCAGAGGGTTTTGGGATGGCTGAGGAGGGGAGGAGCAGAGGGGGATCGCTCGACATGAAGAACCTGATGATGTATTTCGGGACGATGGTCATGATGACCGCCGTGGCGTTTGTGCTCGTGACCAAGTTCCTTCCACAGCCCGCCCCAGCCCCCGGCGAAGGGGGAGGAGCGGTTCAGCAACCCAAACAGAAGATCCGAAGGTCCGAAGCCAAGCCGGTTCTCGACGAGGAATCCTTCCTCTACCAGTTCGGCGACGTGATCGTCAACCCCGCTGGCACGGAGGGGACGAGGTTCCTGAGGGTGACCATCTACTTGGAGCTTGCCTCGGCGGAGTATCAGAAGCTGATAGAGAAATTCAAACCCGCGCTTCAAGACGTGGCGATTCAGATCCTCTCGTCGAAGACGATCCCCGAGCTCGAGGATCTGGACAGCCGGAATAAGCTGCGGGGTGAGATCGTCTCGGCGATGAACCGGCTTCTGGGCAGGGAGATAATCCTGAAGCTTTTCTTCACGGAGTTCGTCATCCAGTGAGGCGGAGATGAATACGGATAGGGTTCTCTCGCAAGAGGAGATAGACGCCCTGCTCGAGATGGTGTCCAAGGGGGAATTCGGGCCGAGGGAGACCCAGGGGGATAAAGTCAGGGAGGTCAGGCTTTACGATTTCACCAGGCCGGGCAGGGTTTCGAAGGATTACATCAGATCGCTGCAGATGCTGCACCGTCACTTCGCCAGAGTCTTCAGCTCCTCTCTTTCATCGCTGCTCCGGACGCTGGTCGATGTGGAGTGCACTCAGGTCGAGCAGCTGACCTACGGCGATTTCCTCATGTCGATCTCAGAGATGTCCTGTCTGGCGATCTTCTCGATGGAGCCGCTCAAAGGCGTGGCGGTGATGGAGATCTCCCCTCAGCTGGTCTTCCCGATCATCGACAGGCTGCTGGGAGGGACGGGCGCCAACACACCGGCTAAGATGCGGAAGATCTCCGAGATCGAAAAGGCGATAATCGAGCGGGCGATAGAGAGCGCCATGGAGTCGCTCCAGGAGGCGTGGCAATACATCGTGGAGGACGTCAAGGTGAAGTTGGAGAGGATAGAGACCGATCCACAATACGTCCAGATCGTCCCCTCATCCGATACGGTGATGTTGGTCATCTTCGAGGCCAAGTTCAACCAAGCCGTAGGCGTGATGAGCATCTGCTACCCGTTCACGATGATAGAGCCGTCGCTCTCATCGGCCAGGCCGGAGCGGTGGATGTTCAACTACGAGGCGGAGGCCAACGGAAGGTATGTGAGCGAGATAAGGCAAAAGGTCGAAAAGACAGAGATACCTGTGCGCGTTTACTTCCCCCCCAGCAAGATAACCCTCGGCGATCTCCTCCAGTTGAAGGAGGGGGATATCATCAAGACGGAGGTGAGGGTCAAGGAAGGCAAGCTGATCGACCCGGTCATTATTGAGGTCGGCGGTAAGAAGAGGTTCTGGGGGAAACCGGGCAGGGTCGGCAGGAGAAAGGCGGTCAAAATAATAGGGGTCATCCCCGAGGATGAGGGGAGGTGAGGGGCGATGGAGGAGAAAATGGAGGAAAAGCTCTCCCAAGGGGATATCTTGGATGAGGAGTTTGAGGTCAAAGAGGAGGAGAAGGTTCCGACCTCCGAGGAGCTCCCCAAGGACAATATCGAGCTTCTGATGGACGTGGAGCTCGATGTGATCATAGAGCTTGGCAGGACGAAGATGAGGATCGAGGACATACTGAGGCTGATGCCGGGGTCGATCATAGAGCTGGACAAGCTCGCGGGCGAGCCGGTGGACGTGTTGGTCAACAACAAGCCGATAGCCAAGGGAGAGGTGGTCGTTTTGGACGAAAACTTCGGCGTCAGGATCACCAGCATACTCAACAGGGAGCAGAGGATCAAGAGCTTGAGATGATGGCGGCGGTCGTCCTTCCCCTCATGCTCGCATACGCCCAACAGGCCGAGCGGCCGGAGCTTCCGGGGATGCCGAGCCTATTGGGCGCCGGCGTGAGGATCTTCCTGGCGCTGGTT
>QNBQ01000098.1 GCA_003645735.1 Candidatus Poribacteria bacterium | reverse complement strand
TTACCGTCCCTTTCTGGTCAACCCAATCCATGTATCTGATGGGATAGTCAAGCATGTTTATCCGATCCAGCAGGCGCTTCGCCTCGGCGTATCTGCCCTCGGATCTGGCGCGCTGGAATTGCTCCTCGAGTTCGCTGAGCATCCGTTTTATCTCATCGCGCGGGGGATACTCGCGCAGGGCGACCTCCACGAAATCGCTCATGACCTTCACCCTCGGCTCCTCCACCGGGCGTGCCTCCCTGAGGGCTTGGAGGACGCCCGCCGCCAGGGCGAGCCCTATCCGTTTCACCTCTTCAAACCCTTTCGGCTTGGACCTATACGGGCGGATGTCGCCGCTCGCCCCAGGCGTGAAGATGCACAACCCCCCGGTCGCCTCCTCAACGAGGTCGGTCATCACGCCGGGGAAGCCCGCCGAGATGAGGTTTGGAACCGGCGGCGCTGTGGCTACCGCATGACAGGCGAAGTTCGTAAATATCGCTATCGGCCTCCCACCATCGCCCTCAAAGCACAGGACGCTCAGATCCGGGTCGATGGGGCCGTCGGGTATTGAGGGGGGCAGCTCCTCCGCCTGTTCCTTCGGCATCCCCCAGTAGAGGTATTGTTGTCTAAGGCTGTGCGGTATCTCGGAAGCGTCGCCGTAATAGTATCGGCTCTCCTTGACCTGGACGTTGATCAGCGAGGCGACCCCTTCCGGGATGCGCTTTCTGCGGTTGTAGGTCAGCCCCGTTATCGGAACCTTCCCGAAGCGAACGGCGCTCACATCCTTGAGGTCTGAAAGCGCCTTTTCCGCGGCTTCGGCTACCCTTCTGGGAAGCTCCTCAACCCAGGGCTTGATCAACTCCTCCTGCCTTTTCAAGGGCATGGGGAAGCCGGGATGAGGTCGAAAAGCAGGCCCCGAATGGCAGTGGGTGCATGTGACCATGACCCTTTCGCCTTTTATACCCGTCGTTTTCTCAATCGCCTCCCTTATCTTCACATAATCACCTTCGGGCATCGGCCAGCAGAGGTCAAGCCCCACGATTGCCATCGGCTCGTCATCTTCCACGACCATCACCTTCGCCCAAAGGTCGTCGTGTATGCCTTCCGAGATGCGAAACAGATGGCCCAATATCGGCACCCCCACCGGCGGGGTTATCCTCACCTTCCCAACGCCCGCTCTCATCGCCTTCACCTCCTTTCATCAGATCCATCCCCTCTCCTCCATAGCCCTTACCACCTCGCCGACGGCGATCGCCATGGCCGCATCCCTGTAGCTTATCCCCCTCTCCTCCGAAAGCTTCGCCATCCTCTCGAAAGCGAGCTTTATCCTCTCATCTATTGTACCGTAAACCTCGGAAGCCGATGTTATGCTTCCGGATTTCGCGCTCCTCCATTCTATGTATGATGCTATCACCCCTCCGCTGTTGGCGAGTATATCCGGTATGACGGGGATACCCCTCTCCCTCAGTATCTCATCCCCCTCGGGCGTGGTGGGGCCGTTCGCCCCCTCCACGATCAGCTTCGCCCTGACGTCACCGGCGTTTCCCTCCCTCAAAACCCCCTCCACCGCCGCGGGGATGAGTATGTCCACATCGAGCGAGAGAAGCTCCTCGTTGGAGATCTCCTCGGCGAACCCGACCACGCTTCCCGTCTCGGCCTTGTGTTTTGAAAGCTCCTCCACATCCAGCCCGTCCCCGTCGAACGCCCCTCCCTTCGAGTCGGAGATCGCCACCACCTTCGCTCCCATGGAGCTCAGGAAGCGGGCCGTCCAGCTCCCGACGTTCCCGAACCCTTGGATCGCGACCGTGCATTCCGATATCTCCTTCCCCAACATGCGTTGAGCGGCGAGGCGGGCGGCTGTGGCGACCCCTCTTCCCGTGGCCTCCCTCCTTCCCGGAACCCCTCCTACGGCCACGGGCTTGCCCGTCACACACTCGGGTATGTGAAGCTCCCCATATATCACCGCCATCTCCCTCGGGCCGGTTCCCAGATCTGGAGCCGGTATGTAGCTTCCGGTTACGAGCTCGCTCCTGATGAGGTGGACGAACTCCCTCATTATCTCCCTCTTGGCGTAGGGCGTGAGGGATTTGGGGTCCACGGCGATGCCCGATTTCCCACCTCCAAACGGTATACCCGTGAGGGCCGTCTTCCAAGTCATCCTCTCCGCCAGATCCCTCACCTCCGACAGGGTCAGGTTGGGCGCGAACCTGATCCCCCCTTTCGCCGGACCGCGGGCTGTGTTATGGTATACGACGAAGGCGTCAGCTGTTATGACGGTCCTGTCGTCAACCCTCACGTTGAGGAAGAGGATCATCTCCTTCTCGGCCCTCTCGAGAAGCTCTATAGCCCTCGGAGGGATGCGCATCACACGGTTGAGGACGGCGAGCTTTCCCTCAGGCTCTCCCACCTTTCCCCCCTCCTTCAGGGGTTTTACCTCAACCATTATACCGCAAGCGCAAGGTTATGTCAAGATGTTTTAAAAGTTGTTAGATTTTTCTTCGGGGGTAGGGAGGGTTTTCCGCACCTCATGCCCAAAAGTGCTCCTCAGCTCGGGGGCTAAGGGCGCTTTTTTAGAAGCCGAGATTAAGGCGATCCCGATCCTTCCGGCTTCGAGCGCTTCAAAATGAGGTTATCACCGTGCCTTCATATCCTACGCGCCTACAGCGGATGGAACCCGTTCCTCCCCCGGTCAACGATTTATCTGGAGTAAGGAGAGGAGCCCCGGAGGCTTCTAAGGCAGGAGCATTTGAGGGCTCCATCGAATTGAGAATCCTTTGATCGTTTTTACTTGGCGGCGGGTTGAGATGAACTTCTCCTCTTCCCAGGATTCGGAGTGAGATTGATCCCTACTCCCGACCGCTCGGGGATGGATATCGCGGATAACGAAATGAGCTGCAGCGAAATCAGCTTGCAAACCTATTCATAGCACGCATTCCCCTTCACGTTCATTAAGCCTATAGTAGGAAATGTCAGTTCAGAATTTGATTTCAATTCCACCACAGATTATCCGACCATATATTGGAGCATACATAAAAGCGGCGTCGTCTGTATGTCTCTCAGGCTGGATATAATTCGTAAGGTTCTTTACCCTTATAAAGAGGTTAAATCTGTCAGATAAGCTTCTTGATACTTTAGCATTGAGTATCAAGTGAGGCTCTGTCTCCTTGATTTTGGTTGGTTCCTCCTCATCCATATAATAGTCGATATACATCGGTCCTTGGTAGTTGCCGTCAAGCACAAAATTCCAGTCTTCAGAGGTGAAACTCAATTTAACGCCTGCTGTATATCGGGGAAGACGAGAGATGTATTTGCTCCTCTCCTGGAAAGGAGTCCCTATCCAGTCTTCTCTTTCGTGTTTATACTGTCCATCGTTAAAGGTGAAATTAACATTAAGAGCAAGATTCTTCGTCAAAAGAAGATTCCCACCGATCTCTATTCCCTGAACATAGGCATCGTCGATATTCTTCCACTCATAGGTATAGCCAAGGCTCTTTGCCATTTCCCCCGCTTCTACAAAACCTATCTTGCCTTTAAGGTTTACGCGAAAGAGATCAGCACTTACGGAAAACCTGTCCGCCATCTCATAGTCAAGAGAGAGGTTAAAACTTATAGATTTTTCAGGCTTCAAATCTCCTCCTTTCCATACCCTTGGTGAACCGCTGCAGAGGTGCAAATCTTCAGAGAACCCATAAGGCACCCTGAAGCCTGTCCCCACACAGGCTCTTAAAGTGAAGGATGGGAACGGTTTATATCTTATCGCGAAGCGGGGATTCCAGGCAGTCTCGTCGTATTTAACCGGTGGTACTCCCTCAGGAGCAACCTTGCCAGAACCACGGAAGTTATCCTCAGACTTATGGAGGTCATACCTCGCTCCCGCCACTATCTCAAGGGCATCGCTTATGAAAAACTCACCCTGGATGTATGCACCAACCTCATTCGCATGCTTTTCAGATGTAGAGGTATATGGTTCACCGTAATTCTCGTCATCCTCATCCACAACCACATATTTGCCTTTTTCTTCAAGTCTGTTATAGGAGTATTGAACTCCTACTAATAGGCGATGCTTCCCAAAAAGCGGATGGGAGTAGTTCAGATTCAATGCAGAAAGGTTCTCCGTAGCAAGATATGGACGCATCTCATCTAAAGGCGGTAATGTACCGTCGTGTGTAGCCATGTAGTCGCAGAGAAAGGTATCGTTTGTGGCGTTGCGATGATGCAAGACATAGGCGAAGGAAATATTCGCTTGACCTCCATGCGGGAACCGCTTTTTATATCTAGCTGTTACTTCATACCTGTTTGTTATGATGCGCTCTGTGGTCTCCGTAAAGGGGTTCTCATAGGTATCGTCAACCAAAACACCTCCCTGTCTCCACTCATTCAAAGCCCTTCCTGCAACTGTAATCTGGTCATCGCCGAAGACATTATCCGCAACAATACTGAAGCCTGCATTTGTAGCATCTGTCTTAACCCTATCTGAAACACCGTCAGGTTTTTTCACCTCATCAAGATTATCCCCATCGCCTGTTTGGTCAATTGCATCGCCTCCATGTTTTTGAGCGAAAAGTATAACACCCATATTATCTTTCCTCATGGATGCAGTGAAACTATAGCTATTTGTGTTATAACTTCCGAGCTCAATCTTTATCTTTGCTTCTGGCTTTGAAGGTTTTTTGGTGATGATGTTAATTGCTCCTGCGATAGCACCAGGACCGTAGAGTGCAGAACCTGCACCCTTTACAACTTCTACCCTATCTATGTTCACTGTTGCTATTTGTTGTAATCCATAGACACTGGCCAAGCCGGAATAGATAGGCTGACCATCGATTAGAACCTGGGTATGGTCCGGTCCTAAACCTAGGAGTCTTACCATACTGAAGTTACAATATTGACACTGCTGCTCCACCCTTATGCCTGGTAACCCATCTAAAGCCTCATAAAGATCTACCGCTCCCTTTTCCTCAATAGCCTTGCTTGTGAGAACCTCTGTGCGAATAGGAACATCCTTTATATATGTGGGGGTTCTTGTCGCGGTAACCACTACTCCCTTTATCTCAAGCAAAGTCTGTTTTAGCTTGAAATCCACCCTTACAGTTCGCCCAGGAGACACCTCTACCTTCTTCACTACAGGCTTATAACCCGCCATTGATGCCATAACCTTGTAAGTTCCAGCAGGCACACCGGAGATAAGATATTCCCCATTTGTATTTGTTGTGGCTTCAAAAGAAGTTCCCTTTACAATGATATTTACCAAAGGAAGCGGATCTCCTGTTTTCTCATCTATCACCTTACCCTGAATTTCACCCAAGTCTGCTGCGGCTACGATAAAAGGAAGCAGAAAAGCCCCCAATACCATAGCCGCTCTTTCCATCCTCATTTTCATCACCCCTCCTTTCTGACTTCGCTTAGCTTAAAGGTTATAGGCACCTTTATCCATAGCTTTCTCTTAAAGGTATATAGGCTGAGCTTAGGAAAAGGCGATGACCTCTTTATGGCTTCAATTCCGGCTTTATCGAGTATATCGTATCCCGATGATTTCAGCACCTTTATATCCCCAACCCTTCCGTCTTCAAGCACCTCAAATGAGATTATCACCGTGCCCTCATATCCCATCCTACGCGCCTGTAACGGATAGAACTTGTTCCTCTCTATCCTTTTACGCACCTTCTCGAGGAACTCAGTCAGCGATTTAACCGGCAACCGAACGGAAATCTCCTGATCAAGGGGGGAAGTATCTTTGAGGAAGGATGGGAGCCCTGGGAGTTTCTTAGCAGGAGCATCTGGGAGTTTTACCGATTGAAACACCGGATACCTAATCGAGGATTCTTTGATAAGCTTTATTTCCCTTGCTTTACCTGGTGGTAGATTAGAGGGAACGTCAACATCCACGAATTGATACTCCGTATGCATATCGCTTATCCACCATGCGGATTCGGCATAATTTACCGTCGGTTTCACCTCAGGTTTAAAGCGAATGCGATTAAGGGAAAATTTTATCTCCGGTTGGGGATGGATCTCTCTTCTCCCCAGGATTTTTCTGGGTATGCGCTTGGGGTTAACTTTCAATAGATCGACCGATACGGTGGGATTGATCTCCTCCCCCGCCCGCTCGGGGATCAAGAGAGATATTGCGGATAACAAAATGAGATGGGCTGCAACGGAGATCAGGAACGAGCTTACGAACCTATTCATAGCACGCATCCCCCTTCACGTTCAGAATTTAAAGGTCAACCCGGTTTTGAACTTTATGCCCTCCTCACTGGAGAATATCTCCTCGTATCTCGTCCCAAATAGATTGTTTATCGTGAGAAATAGAGAGCCTTTTTTCGATATGCTCTGGTTAACCATCAGATGTGTCAGCAGATATGAGGGGAGCTTTTTCCTGTTCTCCTTATCCTCAAACCTGGCTCCGACATATTCCTCCACCAGTGTGACGCTAAGACCCAACCTCTTGATGGAACAGCTTATCTCAACATTCGCCCTGTGATGCGGGCTGTAAATGAACTCCTTACCGGTTTCCTTGTCCTTCGTCCTCAGATAGGTATACCTCACCGCTCCGAAGAGATAGCGGAGGGGTTTCCACTCTATCTCCATCTCAGCTCCCTGCGTGAGCGCCTTCCCGACGTTCCGATATGAGTAGATCTCGCCCCGCTTGA
>QNBQ01000097.1 GCA_003645735.1 Candidatus Poribacteria bacterium | reverse complement strand
GGGTTTTCAGGGATGAGCTGAGCTCGCTTTTCAGATCCATACCGATCCTCTTCATCGGCCTCCTGGCGCTGTCCGCGTCGCTGGCGGTCAACCCCTCGGCCCCCGGGGATCTGCTCGCCTCCCTGAGGGAGGTCGGAAGATCGCCCGAGGCGGCGATCAGCCCGAAGGTCGTCGAGGTATCGCCCGGGAACCTGAAGGTCAGGTCGGGCGAATCGGTCGAGATCACGGCCAAAGTGATCAACAACATCAAAAGCCTGCCCGTCAAGCTGATCTACAGGCTGGAGGGCGGGGGATGGCACGAGTCGATGATGGCCCGCGAGGGCGGGGAGATCTACTCCATGAGGCTCGAAAACCTGACCAGGTCGATCGAATACTACGTCTCCGTCTCCGACTCCCGATCGCCCGTTTACGCGGTGACCGTCATCCGCGAGCCGATGCTGGGCAGGTTCAGATACGAGATCGTCTATCCGCCCTATACGGGGCTTTCCCCGAGGCTTCTGGAGTGGAACGGCGGGGATATACGGGCTTTGGTCGGGAGCGTCGCCACGCTGAAAGGCGAGAGCACAAAGCCGCTCCAATCCGCCTCGATCGCCTTCGAAAGCGGGGCGAGGGTGGAGCTTGAAATCGGCGAGGACGGCAGGACGGTCGAGGGGGAGTTTAAGGTCGAAAAGGAGGACAGGTATAGGTTCGAGCTGACGGATACGGAGGGGATATCCAACACCAACCCGGTGGAGTATGTGGTCGTGCCTATAGAGGACGAGCCTCCCAAGCTTCAGTTCATATCGCCCGAGCCGGACGTGATGCTGGACGAGTCGATGTTGCTGCCCATAAGGGTGGCGGCGGAGGACGATTTCGGGATCGTCTCGATGAAGCTCGTCTACGAGATAGAGGGCAGCACGAGGAGGGGGGAGATCGAGCTGAGGAAGTTCGAAAAGCCGATCACCGCCATAACGTTCGACTACACCTGGGATCTCGACCCGATCGGACTGCTCCCGGACGATGTGGTCCGATACTGGGTCGAGGCGCGGGACGCCAACGATGTCACGGGGCCGGGGATCGGCAGGACGGAGGTTCAGATAGCCCGCATGCCGTCGGTCGAGGATCTATACGCCGAGGTGGAGGGGACGCAGAAGGAGCAGGAGGAGGCGCTGCGGGAGATGTTGAGGAGGGGGTCGGAGGCGAGGGACGTGCTTGAGGGGATAATCGAGAAGCTCAGGAAAGGCGAGAAGCTCACGTGGGCGGAGAGGAAGGAGCTGGAACAGGTGATCCAGACGCAGGGGGAGCTGGAGCGGATGGGGGGGAAGATCGCCGAGGAGCTGAAGCGGATGATCGAGGACATAAGGAAAAACGAGCTTTTCACGGTCGAGATGATCCAAAAGCTCGAGGAGATGAGGCGTCTTTTCGAGGAGGTGGCCTCTCAGGAGCTCAAGGAGGCGATGAGGAAGCTGTCGGAGGCGCTTCAGAAGCTCAACCTCTCCGATCAGCTCAGAAACCTGGAGGACGCGAAGCTCAACCAGGAGGAGTTCCTCAAGAGGATCGAGAGGACGATAGAGCTTCTGAAGAGGATGCTCGTCCAGCAGAAGGTCGAGAAGGCAGCCCGGTTGGCCAAGGAGATGGAGGAGACCCAGAGGAAGATCCTCTCATCGCTTCAGGAGATGATCGCATCGGGGAAGAAGGAGGGTTTGGAGGAGCTGGCCAGGGGCGAGGAGAGGATGGTCGGGAAGCTCGGCTCGCTCAGGAAGCAGATCGAAAGCTCGCTTGAGGAGATGCGCGCTCAGAACGCGTATCCCGAGCTGACCGGCGCGGTGGAGTCCGTTTTGAAGGAGGCCTCATCGGCGGAGCTGGAAAAACAACTCGGCCAGGCCGCTCAGATGATGAGGGGATCGAAGCCCGAGGGGGCGATCGGCCCGGCGGGCGAGGCGATGAGGGGGATAGCGGGGATATCATCCCAGCTCCAGGGGATACTAGAGGCAATGCGCGGCAGGGACGCATCGGAGCTGATCAAGGAGATCGATTCGATCGTCAACGAGGGGCTTTACCTGCTGAAGATGCAGAGGGGGCTGCTTGAGAGGATAAAGAGGATGACCGAGGGGGTCGGGTATTCGGAGGAGATCGACCTCTCCTCGGCGGCCGAGGCACAACAGCTCCTGGCCGAATCGACCGCTCTCATCTCCTCAAGGGTCTGGGAGCTGAGCAAAAGGGAGATGGGGGTCGACCCCTCGATCGCCTGGAGGTTGAACGAGGCGGAGGACGCGATGAGGAGGGCAATAAGCGCCATGGAGGACAGGAGATACGCCACCGTGACGTTGATTCAAAAGGAGGCTGTAGAGGGGCTGTCGACCGCCGTCCTCAAGCTGCTCGAAACGCTCGACGCGCTCAACCAGCAGATGGGGGCCGCCGGGCTTGAAAGAATGTTCGAACAGCTTCAGCGGATCATCCAGGCCCAGGCCGATCTGAACAAGCTGTCCGAGATGATGAGGCAGCAGATCAGGCGGCGCGGGGTGACCCCATCCCTGGAGAAGCTGTTGGAACAGATGGCGATGGAACAGCGGATGATAAGGGAGGCCCTCGAAAGGCTCGCCGAGAAGATGGACAGGCTGAGGGAGGTGCTCGGCAAGCTCGAAGACGTGGCCCAGGAGATGAGGGACGTGGAGGACAGCCTGAGGAGGAAGAAGCTGGACGATCAGGTGATCGAAAAGCAGAGGCGGATACTGACCAGGCTGCTGGAGAGCGATAAATCGCTCAGGAAGGAGGACGAGGAGAGCAAGAGGAGGGTGGCCACGACCGCCAAGAAGACCTTCACCCCCTCGAAGGCGGGGCCGATCGATGAGAAGCTGCTCCGCATCAGGAAACGGCTCGAAGCGGAGATAAACTCCCTGTCCGAAACGCCCCTGCCGCAGGGATATAGGGAGCTTGTGAGGAGGTATTTCAGGATCCTCTCCGAGATCGAGAGGTGAGTTTGACAGCCCAGCCCGCCTGAGATTAAAATTTTCCCCTGGACGCGGGTTTGAGGGGTGATCCGTAGGTGATAGATAGGATAGTCATCAAGGGCGCCAGGGAGCACAACCTCAAGGGGATCGACCTGGAGCTTCCGCGGGGGAAGTTCATCGTCTTCACGGGCGTCAGCGGCTCGGGCAAATCTTCCCTCGCCTTCGACACGCTCTACGCCGAGGGGCAGAGGAGGTATATCGAGTCGCTTTCCGCCTACGCCAGGCAGTTCATGGGCAAGCTTCAAAAGCCCGACGTCGACCTCATAGAGGGCCTCTCCCCCTCCATATCGATCGATCAGAAGACCACCGGCTCCAACCCCAGGTCGACCGTAGCCACCATGACGGAGATCCACGATTACCTCAGGCTGCTTTTCGCGCACATAGGCGTTGTCCACTGCTACCGGTGCGGCAGCCCCGTAAGCTCCCAGTCGACGGACGAGATCGTCGACAGGATCATGGAGGAGGTCGAGGAGGGCAAGAGGTTCATGATACTCGCCCCCATAGCCCGCAACAAGAAGGGGGAGTTCAAGGAGGAGTTCGAGGACGCGCTGAAGGCGGGGTTCGTGAGGGTGAGGGTCGACGGACAGGTTTACGACCTGGCCGACCCGCCGAGGCTGAACAAACAGATGAGGCACGACGTCGACTTGGTCGTCGACAGGATCGTCATGCGCAAAAACCCGGAGACGCGATCCAGGATAGCCGAGTCGATCGAGACCGCCTTCGGGTTTTCGGGGGGGACGGTTCTGCTGGCGTTCGAGGACGGCGAGGAGAGGCTTTACAGCAAGGAGATGACCTGCCCCCGTTGCGGCATAAGCTATGAGAAACCCTCCCCTCAGATGTTCTCATTCAACAGCCCCCGTGGTATGTGCCCGAAATGCAGGGGGCTGGGGGTCATAACCGACATATCGCCCGAGCTGATAATCGACCCCGAAAAATCGCTCGCCGAGGGGGCTATAAAGCCGTTGGGGCCGCTCGATCCGGACGGCGGCAGGCAGATAGAGAAGGTGCTCTCGGCGCTGGCCAGATATTACAAGTTCAGCTTCTACGACAGGTGGAGGGATCTGAAGGAGGAGCACAGAAACATCATCCTCTACGGCGCGCCGGTCAAGATCATGATAACCAGGCGGATCGGCTGGGGCAAGAGGATAAGGGAGGTCGTGGAGTTCAAGGGGATCATAAACAAGCTGAAATCGATGCGCGCTGGCTTCGAGGAGTTCATGGCCGAACAGGTCTGCCCCGATTGCAACGGGACGAGGCTCCGGCCCGAGGCGAGGAGCGTCAAAGTGGGCGGCAAGTCGATCGATCAGGTGCTGGCGATGACCGTCGAGGAGTGCCTCGATTTCCTCGAGAACCTGAAGCTGACGGCCAGGGAGAAGGCTATATCGGAGGAGATATTGAAAGAGATCAAGGGGAGGCTGAGGTTCCTGATGGACGTCGGGCTGCACTACCTGACGCTCGACCGCGCTTCCCCCACCCTTTCGGGCGGCGAGGCCCAGAGGATAAGGATAGCCAGCCAGATAGGGGCCGGGCTGACGAACGTGCTTTACGTTCTGGACGAGCCGACCATAGGGGTTCACCCGCGCGACAACCTGAAGCTCATAGGCGCGCTCAAGAAGCTCTGCCAGCAGGGCAACACCGTCATAGTGGTCGAACACGACGAGGACACGATCAGGTCGGCCGATTACATCGTCGATTTCGGCCCCGGCCCCGGCGAGAAGGGCGGCAGAGTGATTTTCGCCGGCCCGGCCAGGAAACTGCTGGAGTGCGAGGAGTCCCTGACCGCCAAATACCTGCGCGGCGACCTCAAGATACCGATACCAAGGGAGAGGAGGAAGCCGACCGATAAATGGCTTGAGATCGTCGGCGCCAGGCACAACAACCTCAAAAACATCACCGTCAGGATACCCCTCGGGACGTTCACGTGCGTGACGGGGGTCTCCGGCTCGGGCAAAAGCTCGCTCGTGCACGACATCCTCTACAACGCCCTGGCCAGGAAGCTCATGGGCGCCCACACCGTCCCCGGCGATCACGATGAGATAAGGGGGATCGAGCACATCGATAAGGTCGTCCTCATCGATCAGAAGCCCATAGGCCGCACGCCGAGGTCCAACCCCGCCACCTACACGAAGGTCTTCGACCTGATAAGGGAGTTCTACTCCCAGCTGCCGGAGGCCAGGGTGAGGGGGTATAAGCCGGGCAGGTTCAGCTTCAACGTCAAGGGCGGCAGGTGCGAGGCGTGCGAAGGGTATGGGATGAAGAAGCTGGAGATGCACTTCCTGGCCGATGTCTGGGTCAAATGCGACGTCTGCGACGGCAAAAGATACAACTCCGAGACGCTCCAGGTCAGATACAAGGGCAAATCGATAGCCGATGTGCTGGAGATGACCGTCTCGGAGGCGCTGGAGCATTTCCGGGACGTGCCGGGCATCAGGGAGAGGCTTCAGGTTCTGCACGACGTCGGCCTGGATTACATCAAGCTCGGCCAGCCGGCCCCGACCCTCTCGGGCGGCGAGGCCCAGAGGGTGAAGCTTGCGAGGGAGCTGATGAAGCGGGCCACCGGCAGGACGCTCTACATCCTGGACGAGCCGACCACGGGCCTCCACTTCGCAGATGTTCAGAAGCTGCTTGAGGTGCTGCACAGGCTGGTGGATCTGGGTAACACGGTCGTAGTGGTGGAGCACAACATGGAGGTGATAAAGACCGCCGACTACATCATCGACCTCGGCCCCGAGGGAGGGGATGAGGGCGGATATGTGGTTGCCTGCGGCACGCCGGAGGAGATCGCCCGAGCCGAAAACTCATACACCGGCAGGTTCCTCAGGGACGTGTTGGAGGGGAGGAAGCGTCCGATGGGAGGGGAGGAGGTCGAGGAGGAGAGGAGGATAGGGGCGATCCCGACGGAGCGGAGGATAGTGGTCAAGGGGGCGAGGCAGAACAATTTGAAGAACGTCGACGTCGAGCTGCCCCACAACCGGATCATAACCTTCACCGGCGTCAGCGGCTCCGGCAAGACATCGCTCGCCGTGGACACGATCTACGCCGAGGGCAGGAGGAGGTATGTCGAGTCGCTCTCGACCTATGCCAGGCAGTTTTTGGGCGGGATGGAGAAGCCTAAGGTCGACTTCATAGACGGGCTCGCCCCGGCCATAGCGATCGATCAGAAAACGCCCAGCAAAAACCCCCGCTCGACCGTCGGCACGATAACGGAGATCTACGACTACATGAGGGTGCTGTTCGCCAGGTTCGGGGTTCAACATTGCGTCAAGTGCGGCAGGCCGGTCGGTGCCCAGACCCCCGAGCAGATCGTCGATCGGATATTCAACCTGCCGCTCCGAAGCAGGATATACATCCTGGCCCCGGTCGAGCCCGAGAGGAACGAGGAGTGGAGCGATCTGTTCGCCAGGGCGATGGGCGAGGGGTTCGTCAGGGTCTGGGTCGACGGGGAGATCTTCCCGATAGAGGAGAAGATGAACCTCAGCAAGGGGGTCAAACACCAGGTGGCGCTCGTGGTGGACAGGATGATCCTGAGGGAGGAGGAGAGGGAGAGGCTGTTCGAGGGAATTGAGACGGCGTTGGAGGTGGGGAACGGCGTGGCGATGGTTCAAGCCCAGAAGCCGGACGGCGAAAAAGAGCTGCTCACCTTCAGCAACACGCGCGCCTGCGTCAGGTGCGGGATAAGCTATC
>QNBQ01000096.1 GCA_003645735.1 Candidatus Poribacteria bacterium | reverse complement strand
GATCAGCCTGGTGTTGGGTTTGATGGCCTCCTCCACCTCGGATGGGCATGTCCCGTCGACGAAATCGACCTCCACCCCGAACCGTTTGAGCGTCTGGGAGAGGAAGACGTAGGTGCCGGTGTAAACCCCTTTGGAGCAGACTATGTGATCGCCGCTTTCCACCAGGGTTAGGATAGCCGTGGTCACGGCCGCCATACCGGAGGCCGTCACAAGCGCGTCCTCCCCGCCCTCAAGCTCCGCGAGCTTCCTCTCAAGCATCGACAGGGTCGGGTTGCCCCACCTGGTGTAGACGTAGCCCGGCGCTTCTTCGGAGAAGATCGCCGCCGCCTCCTCGGCGCTCTTGAAGACGAAAACGGTCGATTGATATATCGGCGGGTTCAAAGCGCCCGTCGTCGGACACGGCTCCTCCCCGGCGTGGATCGCTTTCGTGAAGAACCCTTCGCCCATTATCTCGCCTCCAGCACCTCTATGGTCAACCTGTTCAGCGTCCTCAAAACGCCCTCGCCGTATTCCAGCGCCGTGTCCGATTCCAACTTCCCCCCGGCCAGCATGATGTGGGTGGCGTCCGCCTGATACTCCCCCAGGGTCGGATCCATCTGAACCCACCTGCCCACGTAGACCTCCGGCCAAAAGTGGTAGTAGAAGGCGTCGCGGTGATACACCAGCCCGGCGCATATCCTCGCCGGCAGCCCCACGGCCCTGGCCAGCGCGATGAAGAGGACGGTGTGTTCGGTGCAGTCGCCTTGAAGCGTCTCAAGGGTCGTCTTGGCCGAGCCGAACCCCACCCTCAGCGATTTGTCCCTGATGTTCTCGTAGACCCACCTGCAGATCAGCTTGGCCGCCCTCCAGGAGTTCCGCTCATCCCCGATTATCTCCCTGGCTTTCTCGACTATCTCCGGGTCGTCGGCCTGTATGTAGAGGGTAGGGGATAGGAATTCGGCCAGCTCCGGATCCTTGATGGGAAGGAGCGGAGCTTCCTCCTCGGAGATCGGCTTTCTCGTTATGAGAAGCAGCCCCTCCCCATCCCCCAGCTTTACGAGCTTCTGCTCGTCCGTCCTCATGAAAGCCTTCTCCAGATCGCCCTCGCTCAGGCTCACCTTGGCCTTCAGGTGGAGCGGATGGCCGAAGATCGGCTCTCCCGAGGGGAAGAGCTTCGTGTTTATGATCACGTCAAGCTCCCCCACCTCCCCCAAGGCGTCGGCCATGTCGGTCTTCACAAGCTCCATCTTCAGCCCCATCAGCCCCGACATCTCCATCCTGTATGTCACCCCGTCCTCGCCGATCCACTCGACGTTCTCCAGCCCGCCCATGATCTTTATCCTGTAGCTGACCACGTAAACCGGCCTCTCCTCTCCCTTATACCTCACCTTATCCCTTCTGAGCACCCTGATCTCCACCGGGATCGGCTTGAGCAGCTCGAGGCTGAAGAGGCTCAGCTGACGGCTCTCGCCCGCCTTCATCCCCTTGAGCAGCGCGTAATAGCCCAGCGCCTCCTCGAATATGACGTTGTCGGGCAGATCGATCGTCTCCTCGTGAACCTCCCCGTCCAGCTCCAATCTCAGCCTCGCCCTCCCGTCCTCTATCCATCCCTCCGCCCTCCTCGTCTGGCTCGGCTCGGTTATGCTGGAGATGAAGCGTTTGGGGGTGAGGGAGATGTCGAGCAGCGACTCGCGCGTCTGCGATATCTCCAGCGATGAGCTCATCCGCCTCACCTTCATCCTCATCTCCGATCTTATCCTCAGGAGCTTTTGACCGTCCTTTTCGACCAGCTCGGTGTAGTTGTGGGCGTATCCGACCTTGACGCCCGATATCATCAAGTTGAACCACTCATCCAGCGGAAGCCTCATACGCGAAATCTCCTCCTCGCCCGCCCCCGCCGAAAGCGGGGGGATCAAGAGGGCCAGTATCAAAGCGGCCAGCTTCCTCACCTCGCCCGCCCTCCCTCACAGCTGATTGAGACAGTTGAGCGGCCTTCCGCCTTTGAGCACCCTCGCCACCTCCTCGGCGGCCCTCCTCCTCACCTCCCGAAGCGCCCTTTCCGACAGATATCCGGCGTGGGGGGTGAGGATCAGCTTCCCCTCCCTGAGGAGATCGCCCAGCTTCAGGTGGAGGTCGGTCGACGCCCTCCCCCTGGGGGGTTCGCCTTCGATCACGTCCAGGGCCGCCCCGGCTATCCATCCCTCCCTCAACGCCTTGACCAAAGCCTCCGTGTCGATCACCCCTCCCCTGGAGGTGTTGACGATGTAGGAGGTGGGCTTCATCCTCCTCAGCTCCCTCTCGCCTATCAGATGGTAGGTCGGGCGATATATGCCCGTGGGCTTCCTGAAGAGCGGCACGTGCACCGATACGGCGTCCGATCTCTCGAAAAGCTCATCCATATCAACCCTCTCGACGCCCAGCTCGGCGAACCTCCCCTCGGGGATGTAGGGATCGCAGGCGATTATCCCCCCGTAGATCCCCTTCGCTTTAGAGGCCAGGGCGCCGCCTATCCTGCCCAGCCCGATTATCCCGAGCGTTCTTTCCCTCAGATCGAATATCGGCCTCTCATCCAGCGAGCTCCAGACCCCCTCCCTCACCCTGTCGTTGTATCTGACGATCTTCCTCTCAAGCGCGAGGAGGAGGGCCAGGGCGTGGGCCGCCACCTCATCGGTGCAGTAGTCCGGGACGTATGCGGCATAAACGCCGTGCCTGGTCATCGCATCCAAATCGAAGTTGTCGTAGCCGGTGCCGTATCTGACCGCCACCTTGCATTTCCGAAGCTTGGAGAGGAGCTCCTCGTCGATGTAGGTGTGCTGCACGAGCAGGGCGTCGGCGTCCCTCGCCGCCTCGGCGATCTCCTCCTTATCGAAGCTCTCCACCCTGACGACCTCCGCCCCCAGCGGCTCCAATATCTCCCTCTCCACGTCCAGATCGTCGTAATCACAGGGCAACACGACCACTTTGAACTTCGCCATCCCCTTCTCACCTCGGCTCGGGTTTGGGCCACAATTATATCCCAAAGCGGGGAGGCGATGCAAGTTGATGGCCCCAGGCCCCGTGTGATAAAATTTCCCGTCCGAAAAACGGCGGGAGGTGAGGCGAAGGGATGGATCGGTTCGAATACAGAGACGGCGAGCTTTACTGCGAGGAGGTGAGGGTGGAGGACATATGCCGCGACGTGGGGACGCCGGTCTACATCTACAGCCATGGGACGATAATCGACCATTACCGCAAGCTGGACGAGGCCTTCGGGGAGATTGACCATCTGATCTGCTTTTCGGTCAAGAGCAACTCCAATTTGGCCGTCATCAGGGCCTTGGCCAAGGCCGGGGCGGGGATGGACATCGTCTCCGGAGGTGAGCTTTACAGGGTTCTGAAGGCGGGGGTCGATCCCTCAAAGGTGGTCTACGCCAGCGTCGGCAAAAGCGAGGAGGAGATCGAGTTCGCCCTGCAGGCCGGGATAATGATGTTCAACGTCGAGTCGCGCCCGGAGGCCGAGGCGATAAACCGGGTCGCCGGGAGGATGGGGGTTAAGGCGAGGATAGCCTTCAGGATCAACCCGGACGTCGATCCGCACACCCACAAACACATAACCACCGGAAAGGGGGGGACGAAGTTCGGCATACCGATAGATGAGGCGGTCGAGACCTATCTGTGGGCCAAGGAGAGGCTCGGGAACCTGATACCCTGCGGTGTCCACTGCCACATCGGCTCCCAGATAACCTCGGTCGAGCCTTACAAGGAAGCCCTTTCCAGGATCGTCCCCCTCGTCTCAGAGCTGAGGCGCAACGGGCTGGAGATCGACACGCTCAACATAGGGGGCGGTTTGGGGATTGTCTACAAGGACGAGACGCCCTCCACCGCCGACGAGTTCGCCGCCGCCGTCCTGCCGTATGTCAGGGATCTGGGATGCAAGCTGATAATCGAGCCGGGCAGGTTCATCGTGGGCAACGCGGGGATACTGGCGACCAAGGTGCTTTACATCAAACGCACGCCTCACAAGAACTTCCTGATAGTCGACGCCGCGATGAACGACCTCATAAGGCCCGCCTTCTACGACAGCTACCACAGGATAGCCCCCGTGAGGATCAGAACGGAGGAGACGGATACCTTCGACGTGGTGGGGCCTGTGTGCGAGACGGGCGATTACTTCGCCAAGGACAGGAGGATAAACCTGGTGGAGCCGGGCGACATCATCTCGATCTTCAGCGCCGGCGCCTACGGGTTCACCATGTCATCCAACTACAACTCCCGCCCCAGGGCCGCCGAGGTGATGGTGATAGAGGACAGGTATTACATCGTCCGCAAGAGGGAGACATACCTCGATCTGATAAGGGGCGAGGCGATACCGGGAGAGCTTATGTGACGTTGACACCCCCCTAGGGGTATGCTAGTATTAAGGAGGCAGGCCGTCCGCGGAGGCGTCCCGAGATGAAGGAAGCGATGCTTTATGAAAAGCTTGAGGGGAATAAGGTCAGGTGCAACTTGTGCAACCACAGATGTGTGATCCCCGACGGGGGAAGGGGGGTTTGCAGGGTCAGGGAGAACAGGGGCGGGACGCTCTACTCGCTCGTGTATTCCAAGGCCATTGCGGCCAACGTCGACCCGATCGAGAAAAAACCCATATTCCACCTCGCCCCCGGCTCCACATCGATGTCTATAGCCACCGTGGGCTGTAACTTCAGATGCCCCTTCTGCCAGAACTGGCAGATATCCCAGATACTCGATCCCAAAGGGGAGATCAGGGGTCAGGACTTCCCTCCCGAGGACGTCGTCGCCGCCGCCAAGCATTACAGGTGTAAGAGCATCTCCTACACCTACACCGAGCCGACCATCTTCTTCGAATACGCCTATGACACCGCCGTCCTGGCGCACAAGGAGGGGATATACAACGTGTTCGTCACAAACGGCTTCATGACGACCGACGCGCTGGAGGCGATCAAGGATTACCTGGACGCGGCCAACGTCGACCTCAAATCGTTCCGGGATGAGACATACAGGAAGTTGGGCGGAAGGCTGAACGGGGTGCTCGATTCGCTCAAGAAGATGAAGGAGCTGGGGATATGGGTCGAGGTGACGACCCTGATCGTGCCCGGCATGAACGATTCGGAGGAGGAGCTGAGGGACATAGCCAGGTTCATTGCACAGGAGCTGGGGCCCGAGACCCCGTGGCACGTCAGCAGGTTCCACCCCGACTACAAGATGCTCGACAGGGGATCGACCCCGATCTCGAAGATCGAAAGGGCCAGGGAGATAGGGCTGGAGGAGGGGCTTAGATACGTCTACTCCGGCAACGTCCCGGGCGATCCGGGGGAGAACACCTACTGCTACAACTGCGGAACCACCCTGATAGAGCGGTTCGGGTTCAGGATCGTCGAAAACAGAATCCAAAACTCCAGATGCCCGGTCTGCGGCGCCAAGGTCGACGGGGTCGAGATGTCGTGGAGGTGAGCCGATGCGGAGCGAATCGCTGGCGCTGCTGAGGGAGAGGCTGGGAGCCGAGGTGGCGGACGCGTTGATCGAGGTGATTGAGGAGAGGATCGAGAAGTTCGGGGTGACGAAGGAGGAGCACCGCCGGATACTCTCCAGGCTGGACGGGGTTGAGGCCAAATTAACTGCTATTGAGACTAGGATGGGCGCGCTGGAGAAGAGGGTGGAGAGGCTTGAGAAGGAGATCGATTCGCTGAGGGAGGAGATGAGGGAGATGAGGAGGGAAATGAACGATCGATTTGAGAGATTGAATGTGCGAATAGATTCGATGATCCGGTGGACGATAGGAACGATCTCGCTTTTCGGGGTGATAATCACAGCCGTCATGGTGATACTCAAGCTGTTCGGATGAGGGGGAGAGGATGAAGGTCGTCACGGCACAGGAGATGAGGGAGATAGACAGGAGGACGATTGAGGAGATAGGCATCCCCGGGGCCGTCTTGATGGAGAACGCCGGCCTCTCGGTCTTCAATTTGATCCGCGATCTGACCAAAGGTTTTACCCCTGAAAGCTTTAAAATCGCCGTATTCGCCGGCAAAGGGAACAACGGCGGCGACGGGCTGGTCGTCGCCAGACACCTCTGGAACGCCGGATACAAGGTCACCGTCTACCTCCTCGCACAGCCCGAGGCGTTCTCGGGCGATGCGGCGTTGAACCTCAGGATCGCCCAAAAGCTGGGGGTTCCGATGAAGACGATCCTAAGCGAGGAGGATCTGGAGCGGATCTCGGAGGAGCTTGAGGGGGTCGATGTAGTCGTCGACGCGATATTCGGGACGGGCTTGAAGGGGCGGTCAGGGGTGTGGCGGCGAAGGTCATCGAGCGGATCAACGAGCTGAAGGCGGCCAGGGTGGCGGTCGACCTGCCATCGGGCTTAAACGCCGACACGGGGGCGGTGGAGGGCCCTTGTGTCAAGGCCGATTACACCGTGACGATGTGCCTTCCGAAACGTGGGCTTCTGCTTTACCCGGGCGCGGAATACTGCGGCGAGGTGATAGTGGCCGACATCGGCTTCCCGAAAAAAGCGATAGAGGAGCAGGGGGTTCAGGTCGAGCTCATAACCGAGGAGCTTGCGAGATCCCTCCTGCCCCCCAGGCCGGGAAGCGCTCACAAGGGGAGCTTCGGCCACGTGCTGGTCGTCGCCGGATCGGTCGGGCTGACGGGCGCCGCGGCGTTGGCCTCGCTTTCCGCGCTGAGAGCGGGGGCGGGGATGGTGACGCGCGCGCTCCCCGAAAGCCTCAACGACCTGATGGAGGTCAAG
>QNBQ01000095.1 GCA_003645735.1 Candidatus Poribacteria bacterium | reverse complement strand
TTGGGGGGCGTGGGGGATCATCTGAACTCCCCCCTGGCCATGAGGGCGCCGAGGATGGAGATGTAATCGCGCCCGACCTCCACCCTGTCGTTGTGGTAGGTGATGTTGAGGTGGAGGTTGATCCTGACGAGCGAGCTGAGGTTGTATCCGGCGCTGAGGGACATCTCGTATCGCTCGCTTCTGTCCTCCCTGTTGCCGAGCTTCCTGCGGGTTATCACGGTCGCTAAGGTGTTCCTCACGTCGAAGTCGTGATCCAGCCTTATCCTGCGCCTTATAAGCGGCAGCCTCCAGCTGCCCTTGACGTGCACCCTGTAGCTGACGTTGAAGTTCGGCTTGATTATAAGCCCCTTCCCCTCTATCCCGCTCCTCTCCATCCTCTTGAAGGTGACCATCACGCCCAGCGCCGTGGAGGTGTCCCTGGCCCACCTGTGCTGCCATGCGATGGATGGGCTGTGGTTGTAGCTTGAGTAGATGTGGAGCCTGGAGGATTTTCGCGAGTTGGTCGAATAGGTGTATTTCAGCTGGAGGGTGGAGGTGTTGGTCGAGTTGAAAAGCTTCAGATCGGCGTCGTAGGAGGAGGAGTCGTCGGTGTAGGAGGTGCCGGCGGTTTTCGAGAAGATGTGGTATTTCGAGAGGTTGAAGCCGATCGATGCCCATCTCGTCGGGTCGACCGAGTATCTGAACGAGAGGCGGGTTCTGCGGGTCGATCTGCTCCTTTCGGGCGCGTCCTCCGGCATCCTCAAAACATCCAGCAGATCGGTCCCGGGCTTGAGCCTCCTCAGGTAGTCGGAGGTCGAGAAGCTCACCCCCGCCCCTATGCTCATCGTGGTCATCAGCTGCTCGAAGAGGCTCTTGCCCGGCTTCATCATCTCCCTCTCCTTCAGCTTCCTCTCGATCTCCCTCCGCTCCCTCTCGATCCAATCGCCCCTCTGCTCCTCCATCCTCTCCATCATCTCGGGCGTCACGCCGTAGTATTCCATCCTCCTCAGCATCTCCTCCTCGGAGACCGCCCCTTCCTCCCCGGGCGGCTGGGGCGCGACGGCCTGCTGGGGCTGGACGGGTTTCTTTTCGAACTTGAACCACTTCTGGGGGCGGATGTCGAGCCTGAAGTCGACGTCCATGTCGAGCGAAGCGTCCTTTTCACCGCCGAACCAGCTCTCCCTGAAGCTGAGCCTCGAGCTGGTCGAGGGCCTGAAGCCCCAGAGCTCCCTCAGCGTCGGCCTGAGCGAGAACCTGTGGCTCCTGGATGCCAGGACGTATCTGCCGGAGCCGGGTTTCTCCTCCCTGTATTCAAGCTCCCTCACCACATCATAAGCCGGGTTCAGCCCGAAGCCGGGGATCAGGTTGATCCTGATCGAAACCGAGCCGCTGTCGATCTTCTCCCTGCCGCTCCTGCCGTAATAGCCGTAGTAGGAGTAGGAGGGGTAGTATCCGCCCCCCGTCCTCTCCTCCTTGATCGTCGCCGTCTCAGGCCTGACGTCCGCCTCCTCGTGCCTGTATTCGATGTCTATCCCGAGCTTCCCCTTCAGGTCGTAGGAGAACGACCCGATGTAAAGGGTGCTCAGCTCCGTTCCCCTCCTCTCGTTCCAGAAGCTCTGCTTGTCAACGGAGAAGCCTATCGACGGGAAGGGGGGCTTCGAGAACCTGATTGTGAGGTTCCTGCCTGTGTTTCTGTTTTTGCCGTAGGTCATGTAGCCGGTTATGCCGCCCCGCCTCGCCTCGGTCTCCGACTCGCTGTATCTGAGGGTGTATCTGATGGGGAGCCAGCTGAAGAGCCTCAGCTCGGAGTTGATGTTGTAGTCCAGGGTGCTGGTGCTGTATCGCTGCGATTCGTAGTAGGAGTAGCTGTAGTAATCGGCTGAGGAGGCGGAGCTTTCGAAATCCTTGTCCTGCTTGGCGTATCCGGCCTGGATCGACAGCCTATTTCCCAGCCTTATCAGCAGATCGCTCCTCTTGGCCCATCCCGATCTTATGAGCGGCTGGGCGAGGTGGATGTCGTTCACCCAGACCTCCCCCTCTATCGGCTCCCCCTTATCGTTCCGCACGCCCAAGAGTATCCCGCCGATGTTGGTTATGGACGGGTTTCCGTGGACGGTCAGGCCGTCGGGGTGGCCGTCGTCGTCCTTATCCCTCAGGTCGATCTCCACCTTCCTCCACCCCGTGAAGTTTATCGGCATGGTGAACTCGTAGTAGTCCTGGGCCCCCTGTTTGAAGATGTTGACCGGCTCGGGCGGTTTGGGCCTCTCATACCCATATCCATAGCCGCTGTAACCGCCGTATCCGTAGCCATATCCGCCGTAGTAATAGCCGCCCGTCCTCAGGGCGGTTCCCAGCCGCATGACGAGCGTCCCGCCCCTCCCATCGCCGTAGACCCACATGACGAGCTTGTCGTATTTGGAGAAGTCCTGTCCATCGCCCGGCCTGATCCCTTTAAGCGCCCTGGATGTGACGCCCATCGATCCGGGCATGAGCCTGTAGCTGAGGACGAGCGACTGCTCGCGGGGCTGCCTTTCCAGGAAGCCGAACCCGGTCGGCACCAGCGGATGGAGCTTCCTGAAGACCCTGTCCCCCTCAAGCTCCCTGTAGGCAATCAGGTAGTCGTCGAAATTGTAGTTATCCTTGGCGCCGACGACGAAGAACTCGTCCGTCCCCGTCCTCACAAGCCCGGTTTGATCCACCACCGCACCCCTCTCCCACTTGTTGCCCACAAGCTCCATCCCCGTCCAGTAGAGCTTCCCCCTGGCGGTGGCGCCCCTCTTTTCGACCCATATCCTGACGTGTTTGATATACCCCCAGCTGGGCGGCCTGCCCCAGGGCTTGGCCTCCGAAAGGGGTATGGAGAGAAACCTCCACCCCGTCGCCCTGTTCTCTTTTTTCAGCCACTCAGGCGGTATGGAGTCGAGCGGGACGGTTATCTCGAAGTAGGAGTTGATCGTGTCCAGGACCATGTCGCCGTTGAGATCCTCGGTGTCCAGGACGGAGTTGTCGGCGCCGATGATCCGTTCCATCCCGCCCTGGTCGTAGATCCACCCGATGTCCTCATCCGCCTCCAACATGCCGTTCCCCTTCCACCTCTCCGGCAGATCCTCAAGCGGCAGGTCGAGGATGTCCACCTTTCCGTCGCCGTTCGCATCCGTCAGGTCGCGCGGCAGATCCTCGCTGTCGAGCCTGTTGTCCCCGTCGGCGTCCTCGCTTACAACCCCGAAATCGATGTGCAGAACCAGATCGTCATCCCCCTCCACCTTCAGCCACAGGTTGAGGAAGTCCTTATCGGATAGATCGACGCTCTCCTCCGATAGAGATCTGGCCAGCCCGAACCACGTCTTGGTCGCGTCCAGGTCGTAGCCGATCTCCATCACCGTCTCCTCCTCGGTGGATCTGGCCAGGGGGTTGATGGCCGAGGCGGGCAGCCTTCTGTTCTTGTAGTAGTTCCCCTCGGCCTCCTCCTCGTCCCTCTCGACCATCCTGAGGATCGCCCTGCCGAAGAGATCGACCGCCGGGTCAAGCGGTTTGGAGCAGTTCTTCCAGTCGAACTTGAACGGGCTGACGGTCGTCGTCTCCTTGACCCCCTCCATACCGTCAACGAGCGCGTATCCGAAGCTGTTGGGGTTGTTCCTGCTGTAGGCCGCCTCGCCGCTGAAATCGATCGAGAGGGGCAGCTTTTCGATCGAGATCAGCGGCAGCGGGTTGAAGAGGGGGGCCAGGTTGAAGGTGTGGCCGAAGGATGTGTTGATGTCGAAGGCCTGGATCCTGCTGGGGGCGCCGTTCACGTCCGGAACCAGCATCCCCCCGCCGCCCGCGTTGTAGATGTAGCCGGCGGAGATGTAAAAGCCCTTGCGGAAGCTGGGGGTGAAGGATGGGGTGAAGGAGGAGAAGTATCTCCTCCTGGAGTAGCCGCCGTAGTATGAGCCGCCGAAATAGGATCGGCCGAACCCATAGCCCGTCCCGAAGGAGGTCGTCCCGAACGATTCGCCGAAGCCGCCCGTCGATATGGCTGTCGTGGTCAGCGGCTGGGCCGATTCGGGCTTTCCCTTGGGCTGGTAGGAATACTCGGCCCATATCCCCGCCACCGTCTGCTGCAGCGCCCCTCCGAACGGGGCGTATTCATACTCGACCTCTATCTCGTCATACTCGTCCAGCTTGCGGAAGAAGGTTATGGTGCCGGTCTCGTAGATGATCATGTAATCCACATCCCTCTGGAGCCTCCGCCCGTTCACCCTGACGACCTCGCTTCCGGGGATGATGTTGAGCCGGTTGAGGCTGTAGGTGTCGAACCTGTAGGAGTATTCGGCGTGGATCGTATACATGTGGTCGGAGTATCTGGGGCTTTCGGTCGTGTAAAGCGCCTCGTTGTTCAGCTGATCCCTGTATTTGTAGTATGGGCTGTTGGGGTCGTCTATGACGAACGGCCTGGGAGAGGGGAACCTCAGAAGCCCCCTTTCGAAATCGATGAACTCGGGGTCGACCATCCCGTCCCCGTCCCGGTCCAGCCCGAAGATTCGGATGTAGGGGACGGGCCCCTCATCGGTCATGAACGTATCGGTTCCGCCCTCCCGCCATATCGTTATCCGGTAGTCGCGCGGGCTTATGTTGCGGTTTCCGAGGCTGTAGACGTTCCTAAGCTCGGAGCCGGGCCGGTCGACGTCCTTGATCACCACGTAGCCTATCTTCTCGTTGGGGTCGTCCGGCTCGTCTATCACGCCGTCGCCGTCGTCGTCGACAAAGACGTTGCCCGGCTCGCCCACCTTCCCCCCGCCGTCCCCCAGGTATTCATAGGCGACGACTATCTTGTATCTGGGGGATATCGGCTTGAGGAACTCTATCTCGCCCGTTTCGTAGTTTATGTTGTAGTCCTCGCCGGGGTATTGGAGGTTGAAGTATCCGCGGGCCGTTTTTATCCCGCCGACGTTGTTCGTCCCGTCCCCGTCGTCTATGTATATCTCCTCGCTTCCCGGCTTTATGGGCAGGTATGAGGGGTGGATCAGCCCGTCGGGGCCGACGTTCAGGGCGTAGAACCTCCCCTTGATGTAGTTGATGTCGGCGATCCGAACCCCCATGCCGCCCCCTGCCCTCTGGGATTCCCCTCTCGAGCGCCATCTCCCCTTAAGCCCTTTGCTCCGCGATCCGAAGGCGGTTATCTTCACGCCCTTGAGATCGGCCAGCAGCTGAACGCCGAACAGGTTCCTCGTGATGTTGAGGAACCTGGTGTTGGGCAGGTCGAGGGTCAGATCCCCGAAGGCCACCTTCTTGATGATGCTCTTCTCCCCTCCCTCATACCAGACCGCTATTTTTTGCCGCCTGCCGCTTATGCCGCTGTAGAAATCGGAGCCTACGTCGCTGTAATCGACCGAGATGTGGGTGTGGCCCCCTATGACGCCGTGAAGCCCTATCTCCATCGCCTGATCGATGTTCAGCCCCGTCCCCCTCGGCCCCCTATAAAGCCCGTATCCGCCGTAATACCCGCCGTAGCCGAAGGTGTCATAGCTGCCGAAGCCGAAATCCCCCATCCCGTATCCGAAGGAGCCGAACCCGTAGCCGATGTCGTAGTCGCCGAGATCGAACCCGCTGTAGCCCGATGTGAACCCCCTGTAATAGCCGCCGTAATAGCGGCTTATGTCTGAGCGCCCGAAGTAGTGGGTGTAGTTGTATTCGATCGTCACCGATTTGTATCCGTTGATCTGGATGCTGGAGTTCATGGGCAGGTCTATCTGGCCGCGACGGATCGTAAGCGGCTCCTTTTTGTTCAACAGCTCCCTCAGGTCGACCTCCTCGGATCTCCACCCGCCGACCGCTTCGGCCAGGAGATCGGCTTTCTCCTCTTCCTCCGCTCCCTTTGAAGGCGGGTTCCAATCGTCGTTGACGGGCCGTCCCCCCTTCACGTCCCAATCCCCGCCCAGGGCGTATGGGGATGCGAGGGCGAGGATTATGACCCAGAGGAACGGGATCGATCTGCCTCTCATCGCATCATCTCCGGCGGAATGGGAAACGCATCCGTCATTAACGGGGAGCTCGGCGGGCCAGTTTACCCGACGGCTTACAAGACCGCCCGGGGACGCGAAGGATGTGGTATAATTTTGACGGCGCGTGAGGAGGCCGGCAGGGCGTATGATCCTGACCGTCACGCTCAACCCCTGTATCGATAAGACGGTCTTCGTCGAGAAGCACGAGGTGGGGAGGATCATCCGCGCCCACGCCGTCAAGCAGATCGCCGGCGGCAAGGGGGTAAACGTCGCGCGGGTGTTGACGAACCTCGGGGCGGACGTGTTGGCTTTCGTCGTCTTGGGGGGCCATACGGGCAGGATAATCGAGGAGCTGGCGGAAGCCGACGGCATCAGGCTCCACCCCGTCTGGATCTCCGCCCCCTCCAGAACCGTCACCACCGTGCTGGAGACCTCCACCGGCGTTCAGACCGCCTACGTCGAACCGGGGCCTCGGGTCAGCCCCGAGGAGAAGGATAGGATCATCGGGGAGCTGAGGGAGTTGATCCCCGAAAGCGAGATGGTCATCTTCTCCGGCAGCTCGCCCTGCCCCGCTTTGGACGACCTTTACAGGGAGATGATCGCCTACGCGAACCGGCTCGGCGTCAGAACGATCCTCGATTCGCGCGGCAGGGCTTTCAAGCTGGGGCTTGAATCCTCGCCCTTCATGATCAAACCCAACCCCGCCGAGACGGAGGAGGCGCTGGGCTTCCGACCCTCCTCCGGGGAGGAAAGGCTGAGGGCGTTGGAGATC
>QNBQ01000094.1 GCA_003645735.1 Candidatus Poribacteria bacterium | reverse complement strand
GCCACAAGCCCCTCCTTCAGGTCGGCGTAGCTTAAAGCCAGGGCGATAGGGATCGCGATGAGCAAAGCCGTTAAGCTCTTCATCCTCTTTCCACCTCCCTCCTCTGGGTTGGCCTTCAGCAGGATTATATTACGTTTCCAGGGCTGATTTCAAGTCATGTGGAGGAGCGCCCTTGATAAGCTTTTTCCTTTCATGGTATCATTGTGTTGACTTGAATCCGGTTTGAGGGGGTTAAGGCATGGCGGAGTGGAAAAAGGAGACCGAGGAAGAGCGCAACAAGAGGATGAGGTGGTGGAGGGAGGCGAAGTTTGGGATGTTCATCCATTGGGGGGTTTACGCCGTTTTAGCGGGGGTCTATAAGGGCAAACAGATCCCGGGCATAGGCGAGTGGATTATGCACCGGGCCAGGATACCCGTCGCCGAATACAAGGAGTATGCCAAGAAGTTCAACCCGGTCAAATACGATCCGGAGGAGTGGGTTCTGCTGGCAAGATGGGCCGGGATGAGATACATCGTCATCACCTCGAAGCATCACGACGGGTTTGCGCTGTTCGATTCGAAGGTGACGGATTGGGATGTGGTGGACGCCACCCCTTACGGCAGGGATCTGCTCAAGCCGCTTGTGGAGGCGGCCCGCAGGCACGGGATGAGGATCGGCTTCTATTACTCGCAGGCGCAGGATTGGTGCCATCCAGGGGGAGCGGCGGCCGGCGGCCATTGGGACGAAGCTCAAGAGGGTGACATGGACAAATACATCGAGGAGATCGCCGTCCCTCAGGTGAGGGAGCTGTTCACGAACTACGGCCCGATCGACATCATCTGGTGGGATACGCCGGTCGATATGACGAGGGAGCGGGCGGAGAAGTTCCTGCCGCTGCTTGATCTGCAGCCGCACATCATCATGAACAACCGGCTGGGCGGCGGCATAGAGGGCGATTTCGGCACGCCAGAACAGCACATCCCCGAGGAGGGCATCCCCGGCAAGGACTGGGAGGTCTGCATGACCATGAACGACACGTGGGGCTACAAGAGCTACGATCACAACTGGAAGAGCACCGAGACGTTGATCCGCAACCTGGTGGACATCGCCTCCAAAGGGGGCAACTACCTCCTGAACGTCGGCCCGACCGCCGAGGGGCTGATCCCCGAGCCGTCGGTCGTCAGGCTGAGGGAGATAGGCAGGTGGATGAGCGTCTACGGCGAGTCGATCTACGCCACGACCGCAAGCCCGATCGGTCGGCCGCCGTGGGGGAGGTGCACGAAGAAGGAAACGGAGGACGGCGTGAAGCTTTACCTGCACGTGTTCGATTGGCCCTCCGACGGGAGGCTCGTGGTTCCGAGGCTGAGGAGCAAGGTTGAGGCGGCCTATCTGCTTTCGGATCCGAACAAGAACTACTTGGACGTTAAGCAGGTCGAGGAGGGCGTGGCCGTCTCGGTCCCCAAGGAGGCGCCCGATCCGATCGACTCGGTGGTCGTGCTGAAGGTTGAAGGTGAACTCGAGGTCGAGCCGGCCCAGGAGGGTTGATCGTTCGGCCAGCTTGACAAACCGCGGCGGCGTATACTAAAATATTGAGTGGCTTTTGGGCGAGTGGTGGAACGGTAGACACGATGGACTTAAAATCCATCGCCCCTTCAAGGGGCGTGAGGGTTCGAATCCCTCCTTGCCCACCAATAAAGGGCCAGGGGGAAGCTCGACGCGGGGTGGAGCAGCCAGGTAGCTCGTTGGGCTCATAACCCAAAGGTCGTGGGTTCAAATCCCACCCCCGCAACCATTTTCTTTAGGTGGCGGCGTAGCTCAGTGGCAAGAGCACGCGGCTCATACCCGCGGAGTCTAGGGTTCGAATCCCTACGCCGCCACCATTTTTTTTCATCCCTTCCCTCGATCTCATCCGTTCTCACCCCCCGTTGACTTCAACCCCGAGTTGTGAGAGAATTACTGTTGACCGAGCAAACCCGCCGAGATCGAAAAGGGGGGAGTTAAATGACGAGAACGGCTATCCTATTGGCCTTTCTGCTCGCCTGGGGATACGCCCAGGGTCAAGATCAGCCCGAAAACCTTCTGCTGAACCCCGACTTCGAAGAGGGGACAAACGGGTGGAGGATGGGTTGCCTCGTGAACGGAGCTGTGGGCCTTCTCAAGCAGGAGAAAGGAGGAGTCGTCGGGGAGTTCTGCCTACACGCCGTCATCGATGGGCTGGGGCAGAACGATTGGGAGCCGGAGATCCACTCGTCCGAGTTCGACGTCAAAGCGGGGAAAACCTATACCTGCTCGTTCTGGGCCAAGACCGAGCCGGGAAAAACCAGGCCCATCTACGTCAAGTTCGAACAGCTTCAGACGTGGCAGGGACCCGGCAAGACGTTCATAATAGACGAGGAGTGGAAGGAGTATCATTTCTCGCCCACGATAGACTTCTCCAGCCCGCCGCGCGTCGTGATACACATCGATTTCCGCGCCACCCAGAAGAACAAGGCCGACGTCTGGTTCGACCACTTCAGGGTCTACGAGGGGGAATACATCGAGGAGGAGATCATCCTGGGCTCTGAGGGGTTCGCCGTAAGCCCCAGGGGCAAGCTCGCCTCAACCTGGGCCGAAATTAAAGCGGGCAGATGAGCTTAAGGGGGAGGGGTTTATCCCTCCCCCAAACCTCATCTCAACTTGTAAACCCTGAGCTGTAGGATCTCCAGGTTCCTGTCCTCCGGCGGCCTCCAGAGGTCGTTGATGAACTCGACCCTGACCTCATGAACCCCCTTTTCGACCTCCGCCTCGAACTTCAACGTCCCCCATCCCTCGCCGCCGAGCTGCCTCTCGCCTATCGACCTGTCGCCGATCGACAGCCTCACGATCGGATACTCCCCCGCGGCCTGCGTCCCGCGGGCCGTCACCTCGAAACCGTATCGACCGGACGTGGCGAACTCCACCGGACAGCTTATATATCCGTTGGTCGATAACCTCGCCACCCTTCCCCGGCGGGAGAACAGCTTGAGGCCGGGCTGAGGCTCCATAGCGGCCCCGTCTATCACAACACCGCCCTTCATCCCCTCGAACTCGACCCCCAGGTTCGTCAACAGGATGGACAGATACCTCGACGCCTTGTCCGAGATCCTGGTTCTGCCGTCCCACCTCACCTGATCTATGACGATCGAGCCGGCCCCCATCCTCATGACGACCAGGGCGGGCGGGTTGAGCAGCTCCTCGACTTTAAGCTCGCCTTTGGACGCCAGGGCGATCTTATCCACGAACAGGTTCCTGTCCTCCCCCCTCTCCGGCGCGTAGGCGTCGTTGGTGAAGGCCACGGTCAGCCTATGTTTCCCCTCCTCGGCCTTGAACGAGGCGTAGTAGACGTCCATCTCCTCGTGGGTCAACATCACCCCGGCCGCCCTCTCGCCGTCCAGGTAGATCGTCACCTCCGGATAGACCCCTCCGACGGGGGTGCCGCCCGCGAATATCCCGACGGCGTAGGCGCCGGAGCGGGCCAGGTCTACCTCGGTCGAGATGGAGGCGTTGGTGAACATGTAGACGCCGTTCTCGCGGAGGGTCGCGCCCCTTTCGGAATCTATCCGCATCTCCTCGGCCTCTATCACGAGGCACTCCTCCAGCGGCGGGAGGGGCTCGGCGACGACGTAATCGACTATCGACGGGTCGAGCGGCGTTCTGCGCCTCCAGTCCCCTATATGCGGCCCGAGCCAGTAAAGCTCCTGATTCGAAAGCCCGGCTATGAGCTCGCCTTTCCGCTCGATGACCACCGGAACCGCTTTGCTCTTCTGAAGGCTGATCCGGGTCGGGAGCAGATCCGAGATGAGCTTCAGGGATTCGGGCGTGAGGGCGTGCAGCACCAGGGTTCCGCCGTCCCGGACGAACCTCTTCATATCCTCGATCTTCCCCTCAAGCCCCTTCAATTCCTCGCCGTCGACGAGCAGCGTTCGATAGAGGTGAGGGCTGGGCACGTAGCTCAGCTTCTCATACCGGGCGCCGACCCTTTCGAGATCCGGGATGAGCCTCTCCCCCATGACCCCCAACGCCGACCGCTCGCCCTCCTCAGCGACCGACTCAGCGGCGTATCGGATCAGGTTGACCAGGAACCTCCCAGCCACCGGCTCGCTTTCGAGCTTCTCGCCTATGAGCAGCTGGGAGAGGATGTATTTCCCCTTGCCTTCGAGGACCTCCAGGACGCAGGCGTGGATCAGCCCCCCTCTTCCGCCCGTATCGACCAGCGGCCTGAAACCACCGCCTACGGGCTTGAGGAGCGTTTTCCTGGCGACCAGGTTATCCCCCCTCCAGAACTTGAAATCGTCCTCTTCGATCCCCTCGAACAGCCTTCCAACTTCGGCCCTTTTGAAGGCGATGGTGCAGCCGTAATCCTCGAGCGATGCGGGCAGCATATCGGGCGGGTAGGAGTCCTGCTCCAAGACTATCAGAACGCCACCGCCCCTCACGAACCTCCTCAGCTTCTCGCCGGGCGCGGACTCCTCCCCGACCCTGGGTATCCGGGGGGTGGGGAAGGAGTCGAGCGTGTGCGGGCCTATGAGGCATATCCCGGCCTTCCCCTCCGCCTCCCACGGCTCAGGTATCCTCACAACCTCAAACCCGGCCTCCTCCAGGAACCTGCTTATCTTATCGCCCCTTTCGTATACCGCCACCCTTATCCCCTCGCCGATCCGCTCGGGTTTGCGCGGGAACAGCTTATACCTCTTCACGTCCAGAAACCTGGTCTCGCCGTTCTCCTCCACCTTCAGGGTGAGCTTCAGCCGCCGGAACGGCCCCTTGTGATCGTAGCCCGGCATGTGAAGGGTTATTCTCGTGACGACCTTATCCGCCGGCCCCATTCGGAACCTTTTCCTGCCCTCATCCACAACCCTTCTGCCGTCCGATAGCGTCCACCTGAGCGTCAGCTCGGCGGATCGGAAGGTGTCGTTGTAGAGGTAAACCGTTCTCTCGACCTCCTCCCCCTCGAAGAACCTGGAGTCATACTCCTTGATGAAGGCGGCGTTCGGCTCGTAGGCGTATTTGACCGCGTCATATTGGACGTTCGGGAACCTGCCGGTCTCAAGCAGCGTCCAGGGACACATCCCCGCCACATCCAGCGCCCTGTAGCCCTCTATCTGCATCCTCCAGGCCATAGCCTTCGCCTTGGCCCTTCCGGCCCGGTAATCCCTATACGCCTCATCCCCGATGAAGAGCGTGTAGGGGTCGGGCGTTTGGGCGAACGACCAGAGGAATTCCCCGATGTAGAGCGGCTTCTCCCTCATCCACTTCCACTCCCTCCTCGGGTATCCGGAGACCC
Source organism: Candidatus Poribacteria bacterium (assembly GCA_003645735.1). Taxonomy (GTDB): domain Bacteria; phylum Poribacteria; class WGA-4E; order B28-G17; family B28-G17; genus B28-G17. Next base: position 1,460 of record QNBQ01000094.1, on the reverse strand, counting down.
TGACCCTCCTTTCGAGCCAGTAACATGTGTTGGGGTAGAGGTTCCACTCGGGGAACTCGTGCGGGTAGTGGAGGTTTATGACGTCCGCGACCCCTCCCGGATCCTCGTCCCCGTCGAACATGATCGGCCTCGTGGGGTCGAGCGATTTGAGGAACCTCCCCAGCTCGGCCAGCCTCTCCTCGCAGTCCGGCGCCCTATCGCCGCCCGTGTGGAGTATCTCGTTTTCGACGCTATACATCACGACGGATGGGTGGTTTTTGTCCCGTTTGACGATCCCCGCCAAGTGTTTTTTGGCGTTCTCCCAGAAGCGGGGGTCTGACAGCGCGTATTGCTTCGCGAAACACCATATCGCCGACTCCTCTATCAGCAGCATCCCCTCCTCATCGGCCGCCTCATACCACCATTTGGGCCAGAGGTTGGCGTGCAGCCTCATGGCCACGCAATTCGCGCTCTTTATCGCCCTGTAGAGGTTGATCGCGTCCTCCTTCGTGGAGTTTGCGGGCGGGTGGCCGGCGGTGGCCAGGAACTTTATCCTCTTGCCGTTGAGGACGAAATAGATCCCGTCGATCCAGAACTCCCTGAAGCCGAACCTCTCCTCCCTGGCGTCCACGACCCTCCCGTCCTGCATCAGCTCGACCCTCATGAGGTAGAGGTGGGGGGAGAGGTGCGACCACAGCTTGGGGTTACGCCAGCTCTTTATCATCACCTTCTTGGCCGCCGAGCCGGCCTTGACCGTCCCCAGGTCGCCCTCAAGCCTCAGAACCTCCTCGTTCCCATCCATCACCCTGCAGACGATCGCCGCCGTCTGATCCCTCTCCGAGTCGTTCCTCACCGTCACCTCCACCTCTATTTCCCATCTCCTGACGAACGTCTTGATGAAGACGTCCTCAACGTAAAGCTCGTATCTGAGCGAGAGATACACGTCCTGCCATATCCCCACGTCGCTCACCCTCGACCCGACGGGCGCCAGGATTATATCGGAGTAGTCCTCGAACATGGCCCTCCCCGACTTGTAGGGCACCTCCTCTTTGAGGACGCCCCTGACGTCCTGAACCCTCACCGCCAGCAGGTTTCTGCCGCCCCGTTTGACCAGATCGGTTACGTCGAACTCGAACGGCTCCCATCCCCCGAAATGCTCCCCCACCTTTCGACCGTTCAGATAGACCGTCGAGACGTATTTCACCCCGTCGAAGCAGAGGTAGAGCCGGTGGCGCGGTGGGATCAGAGGGACGATGAACTCCCTCTTATACCAGATGAACTTGGGAGGGGCGTCCCTCACCGTGCTGGGCACCTGAACCGTCCTCCACTCCGCATCCTCCCCGGGAAGGGTCGGGGAATCGGAGTAGCAGATCTCCCATTCGCCGTTGAGCGAAAACCTCTGATCGCCCGCGACAAGCGGGGCGATGATCGCCATCAAGGCCAACCCGAACATAAACCCCCTCATCCCGCACCTCCTCGAG
>QNBQ01000093.1 GCA_003645735.1 Candidatus Poribacteria bacterium | reverse complement strand
GTGTTCTACGCCCCCTGCGATGTGGTCCTCTCGGAGGAAAACGTCGTTCAGCCGGATATATTCTTCATCTCCTCCGAAAGGCTTCACGTGATAGAGGAGAGCTGTGTGAGAGGGGCGCCCGATTTAGTGGTCGAGATCCTCTCCCCCTCCTCAAGGGAGCTCGACGAGGTTCATAAGAGAGAGCTGTATGAGCGGTTCGGGGTTAAGGAGTATTGGGTGGTCGATCCCGAGAAGGAGGTCGTGGTAGTTTGGACGTTAAGCGGGAGGGGGTTTAAGCTTCACGGCAGGTTCGGCGTCGGTCAAACCCTGTCGTCTCCCCTCCTCAAGGGGTTAACCGTTGAGATCGAGGGTATCTTCCGATCGGCCCCGCGGCCATGAGCGATAAAGCCCTCCTCAAGAGGAGAGAAGGCGTAACCCTCAGGGCTGTCCTCATAGGTTTCGCCCTCATACCGATAAACGTCTACCTGGTCGTTCAGTGGGAGACGGTCTGGGGGACGCAATACCCCACCACGATGGGCATTTTTTTCAACGCGATCTTCTCCCTCTTCCTCGTGACGATCCTCAACCTCCCGCTCAAAAGGCTTTTGCCTTCGGCGGCCCTGAGCCAGGCCGAGCTTCTGACGATATACGTCATACTGATCATGGCCATCGCCGTCAGCGGGCACGATTTCAGCCAGACGATCTTCTGCACGCTGGGAACCTGCAGGTGGTTCGCAACGCCCGAAAACGAGTGGAAATCCATCTTCTGGAGGTATCTGCCGCGATGGCTGACCGTGAACGATGAGAAGGTTCTGCGCGGCTTTTACGAGGGCGAGTCAACCTTTTACACCAGGGAGCACATCATGGGCTGGATCGAGCCGATGATCTGGTGGACGGTCTTCCTGACGGTCCTGGCCTTCACCATGATCTGCATAAACGTGATCGTCAGGAGGCAGTGGATCGAGAGGGAGAAGCTGACCTACCCGCTGACCCAGCTGCCGTTCGAGATGACCAGGGAGGAGGGGTCGTTCTTCAGAAGCAGACTTCTGTGGCTGGGCTTCGGGATAGCCTTCGGACTGGATCTTCTCAACGGCCTCGGGTTTCTTTTCCCCGTCGTGCCGATGATACCGATCAAATACAACCTGAGGGATCACTTCACCGATAAGCCTTGGAACGCGATCGGGGATTTCCCCGTTCAGGTCAACCCATACGCCATCGGCCTGGCCTTCCCCATCCCGCTCGATCTCTTGTTCTCCTGCTGGTTCTTCTTCCTCGTCTGGAAGGCCGAGAGGGTGATAGGCAGCGCGTTAGGGGTTAACACGCCCGGCTACCCGTTCGAGGATCAGCAGATACTGGGGGGGTATCTGGGGATAGCCGCCGTGGCGCTGTGGATGGGGAGGAGGTCGGTCATCGAGGCGCTGAAGAAGGCCGTGGGGCTGGGGGATGTGGACGACTCAAACGAGCCGATGAGCTACAGGACGGCGGTGATCGGGGCGGTTTTGGGCCTGACCTTCTGCGTCATCTTCTTCTATGAGGCCGGCATGTCGATCGGCTTCGCCCTGGCCTTCTTCCTGCTTTACCTGGCCATCATGTTCGCCTTCACCAGGATGAGGGCCGAGCTCGGCCCCCCGCTTCAGGGGATACATTACTCGGGCCCGCTTCAGCTGATAGTGGCGGCGGTGGGCAGCAGGAGGATATCGGTTCAGAGCTTCACCGCCGCCGCGCCCCTCTGGACATTCACCAAGGAGCTGAGGAACAACCCGATGCCCTTCCAGCTGGAAAGCTTCAAGCTGGCCGAGAGATCCGGCATAAACACGAGGAAGCTGTGGAAGGTCATGATCGCCTCGATCTTCGTAGGGGTTTTCCTGACCTTCTGGGCCTTCCTCCAGCTGAGCTACAAGTGGGGAGGGATAGGCGCCTGGAGGGGGAGGGTCGCCTTCAGCGTGATGGAGAGGTGGGTGACCCGCCCGTCGGAGACCGACCCCACCTTCCTGAGCGCGGTGGGGGCGGGGTTCGCGGTCGTGCTGATCAACATGGCCCTGAGGCTCCGCTTCCTGTGGTGGGGGCTCCACCCGCTGGGGTATCCCCTGGCCGGCTACTACCATTTCGCCAAGCTATGGTTCCCCTTCTTCCTGGCCTGGGCGGTCAAGCTGATCATACTGAAATACGGGGGGATCAAGGCCTATCGGAGGGCGTTCCCGTTCTTCATGGGGCTCGTCCTGGGCGAGTTCGTCATGGGGAGCATATGGGGAACGATCGGATTGCTCACGGCCAGGCCGACGTATGCTTTCAAGAGCTGGTGAGGTTGACTTTCCGGGGTGAAGAATGTTATCCTTTGCTTTGCCGCACTTCTCGTCAAACCCCGCGGGGACAGGTGTCGCGAAATGGTTAACGTCGGAATCGATATCGGTTCGGTAAGCGTCAAGATAGCCGTCGTGGGGGATGAGGAGGATAGGGAGGTTTTGCGGGACGCCGCCGAGAGAAGCCCGAACTTCTCGCTGGTGGACGAAAAGCTCTACCCCAAGCCGATCCTCATCTCGGCCTACCGCAGGATAAAGGGGGAGCCTCTGAAGGCGACCTTCGAGCTTCTGGATGAGCTTTACCGCCTCATCCCCGAGATTCACGGCATAAGGGTGACGGGGGTAGGGGCAAGGCTGATCGCCGAGCCGCTCAACGCTCCGATCGAAAACGATTTCAAGGCCGCCGCAAGGGGCGTCGGGGAGCTATACCCGGAGGTCAGGACGATCTTCGAGATGGGCGGGGACATATCGAAGTATATCCTGATCGAGAGGGATGAGTCGGGGAGGATCGGGATAGTCGATTACGAGCGGAACGGCGAGTGCGCCGCCGGGACGGGATCGTTCATGGATCAGCAGGCCTCGAGGCTGAAATACGACATCGAGGAGGTCGGGGATATCGTCCTGAAGGCGGGCAAACCCCCGACGATCGCTGGCAGATGTTCCGTCTTCGCCAAATCGGATATGATCCACGCCCAGCAGCGCGGCTACCAGCCTCCCGAGATACTCAAGGGGCTGTGCGAGGCAGTCGTCAGGAACTTCAAGGGGACGATCACCAAGGGGAAGAAGATCATCCCCAAGGTGGCTTTCATCGGCGGGGTGGCGGCGAACAAGGGCGTGGTTCAGGCGATGAAGCAGATCTTCGAGCTTTCGGACGACGAGTTCTTCGTCCCCGAATACTACGCCTGGATGGGGGCCATAGGGGCGGCGCTGATAGAGGCCGAAAACCCCGACAAACCCAAGCTGAACGATATCTCCGCCCTCCAAAGGAGATCCGTCTCGCAGAAGGCCAGCTTCCCCACCATGAAGCCCCTCTCGATGGAGAAGGTCATCCTGCTGAGGGACATGGTGAAGCCCTACTCGTTCGAGGGCAAGAAGCTTCCCGTGGACGCCTACCTCGGGATAGATGTCGGATCAGTGAGCACAAACTTCGCCGTCCTCGATGAAAACGGCGACCTCATCATGGAGATCTACACCAGGACGCAATCCCGCCCCATAGAGGTGGTCAAGGAGGGGCTAAAGAGGATCGAGGAGGAGATAGGGGACAAGATAAGGATCAGGGGGGTCGGGACGACCGGCTCGGGGAGGGAGCTTATAGGGAAGCTGGTTGGGGCGGACGTCATCAAGGACGAGATAACGGCCCACAAGACCGGCGCCACCTTTGTAGGCAGGAAGCTGATAAACCGTGTGCCGGACACGATATTCGAGATCGGCGGGCAGGACTCGAAGTTCATAAGCATACAGGAGGGGGTAGTCGTCGATTTCTCGATGAACGAGGCTTGCGCCGCCGGGACGGGTTCTTTCCTGGAGGAGCAGGCCGAGCAGATGGGGATCAGCATAGTGGGGGAGTTCGCCCAGCTGGCCCTGAGCTCCAAAGCGCCCCTCAGGCTGGGCGAGAGGTGCACGGTCTTCATGGAGAAGGACGTCATCTCCTACCTGCAGCGGGGCGCCGATAAGGCCGACATCTGCGCCGGGCTGGCCTACTCCATCGCCATAAACTACCTCAACAGGGTCGTCCGGGGCAGGAGGATAGGGGATACGATCTTCTTCCAGGGCGGGACGGCCTACAACGACGCCGTGGCCGCCGCCTTCGCCACGCTGCTCGACAAGGAGATCATCGTCCCGCCTCACAACGGTGTGATAGGCGCTATAGGGGCGGCGCTGCTGGCGATGGAGAAGATCAAGGCGACCGGCGAGAAGACCAAGTTCAGGGGGTTCGACCTCAGCAAGGTCAAATACAAGCTCAGGGAGTTCACCTGTAAGGGCTGTTCCAACTTCTGCGACATACAGATGTTCATCGTCGAGGGCGAGGTGACCTTCTGGGGCGATAAATGCTCCGACAGATACCGCAAACACGTCAAAAGCGAAAAAGAACCGGTCATACCCGATCTGATGAAGCTGAGACAGGAGCTTTTGATGAGGGAGTATGAGCCGGGCAAGCACGACGGCCCTAAGGTCGGGTTCCCCAGGGCGATGTATTTCTACGACAGGTTCCCCTTCTGGGCCAAGCTGTTCGACGTTCTGGGGGTTGACCTGGTGATCTCAGACCCGACCAACAAGAAGATCGTGACGGCCGGCTCGACCTACGCCGTCGCCGAGCCCTGTTTCCCGATCAAGGTGGCCCACGGCCACGTGGCCGATCTGCTCGAAAAGGGCGTCGATTTCGTCCTGCTTCCCAACGTGATAAACGCCGAGACGGAGTTCCCCCAGCTCCAGTCACACCTGTGCCCGTGGGGTCAGACGATGACCTACGTCATCGGCCACTCCCCCCTGATGGAGGGGAAGGAGGGGATGATCCTCCGGCCCAGGATACATTTCAGGGACGGGATCGAGAAGGTCAAGAGGGAGATCTACGAGGGGCTGTCCAAGAAGCTCGGGATATCCAAGAAGCTGTCGGACAAGGCCGTCGAGGCCGCATATGAGGCCCAGAGGAGGTTCGAGGAGGATCTGGTGAGGCTTGGGATCGAGGCGCTCAAGAAGCTCGATGAGACGGGCGAGATGGGCATAGTTCTCGTGGGCAGGCCCTACAACATAAACGACAGCGGCATCAACCTGGACGTGCCCAGGAAGATGAGGGATTACTACGGCGTGAACGTCATACCGCTCGATATGCTCCCGATCAAGGGCATAGACATAAGCGACGTGAACGAGAACATGTATTGGAACTACGGCAGGAAGATACTCCAGGCGGCCAAATTCGTGAGGAACCGGCCTAACCTCCACCTGATCCACATAACGAACTTCAAGTGCGGCCCCGATTCATACATCAAACATTTCATCAGGCTCGCCTCCGGCAAGCCTTACCTGACCCTTCAGATAGACGAACATGCCAACGACGCCGGCATACTCACCAGGATAGAGGCCTACTTGGACAGCAAAGGGTTCCTGAGGTGGTGGCTTAAGAAGACGGCTTGAGATCGGGGGGATCGCGATGTTTTCCAGAAAAAAGGAGAAAGGGGAAAAGGAAAAACGGCTCGCCGAACAGAGGGCTGATCTCAGGAACAGGAAGGTTTACATCCCCCAGATGAACTACGCCGGGCCGAGGGCGCTGGCCGCCCTGCTCCGGTCGGTCGGGATAGACGCCGACGTCTCCCCCGACGACACGCCGGACGTCATCGCCCTGGCGGAGAGGTATCTGACGGGCGACGAATGCCTCCCCGAAAAGGTCACCCTGGGGGGGTTCCTCAAGGTTTTGATGCAGGAAGGGGTCGATCCGAAGAAGGTGGCCTTCTTCATGCCCACGGCCAGCGGCCCCTGCAGGTTCGGGCAGTATAGGGTGCTCATAAAGAAGATCCTGACCGATCTGGGCTACGGGGATGTGCTCCTCCTCTCCCCATCCAGCTACGACGGCTACAAGGGCATAGCCGAGGCGGCGACCGAGCTCATAAGGACGGCCTGGTGGGCCATAGTTTCGACCGATATCCTCACCAAGATGCTCCACCGCACAAGGCCATACGAGATACACAAGGGCGACACGGACGAGGTGTTCGAAAAGGGCGTCCAGATGATATGCGATGTGTTCGAAAAGAGGCTGCCGCTCAAGCAGAAGTTCCACCTGCTGAGGGAGACGATGATACAGGTGAGGGATATGTTCCGCGCCATACCGGCCAAATATGAGCCGGGAAGGCCGTTGATAGGCGTCGTGGGGGAGATCTTCTGCAGGATGAACGTGCTGAGCAACCAGGATCTGATAAGAAAGGTCGAGGAGCTGGGAGGGGAGTGCTGGATGTCGGACGTCTCGGAGTGGATCTGGTATACGAACAGGGAGACGATCAAGAGGTTGATAGACGCCGGCAAACGGTTTTCGATCGACATGTTGAAGGAGAAGATCAAAAACAAGATACAGCGCCGCGATGAGCACCTGCTGCTTGAACCGTTCAAGGAGGATCTGCGGGGCTACGAGGAGCCTGAGGATATAAACATCCTCCTGAAGCTCGGCCTGCCCTACCTTCCCGTGGACGGCGCCCTTGGCGAGATGGTTCTAAGCGTCGGGAAGGCCGTTTACCTCTACGAGAAGGGGGCCGACGGGATAATCGACATAAGCCCCTTCACCTGCATGAACGGCATCGCCTCAGAGGCCGTCTACCCCCACCTGAGCCGCGATCACGACAACATCCCCATCAAAAACTTCTACTTCGACGGCACGCCGGTCGATCTGGAGAGGGATCTGGGGATCTTCATGGAGCTGGTCCGCAACTACCAGAGGCGGAAACGCAAAAAGCGGGTCTACCCCAAATGTTTCGGGGTTGATTGAAGAGGTAACCCCCC